>CBJLKR010000006.1:0-25576 GCA_966423695.1 uncultured bacterium
CGGAGGGGCGAACCTCCTCCCCACTTGTGGGGAGGTGGCCGGCGAAGCCGGCCGGAGGGGCGAAGCCGGCCGAAGGGGCGAAGCCGGCCGGAGGGGCGCGATCAGTGACCGCCGTCATGTCGGCGCCGTTACCTTCGTGACGGGTCGTTGGCGCGGGCGGCGCATAGCCTCCATGGCAGGATGTTTGAACCATATGCACTACAGGTCGGCTCAACAGTGGAACGGCATCCCCGCGATATCGATCGAGGTCCCCGGACGCGCGGTGGGCGCGATCGCGATCGGCAACGTCGCCATCGGTGGCGTGGCGGTCGGGCTGGTCGCCATCGGCCCTGTGTCGATCGGACTGGTGGCGATCGGCGTCGCGGCGGCCGGCCTCGTCGCGATCGGCGTCACAGCGGTCGGCGTGGTCGCGGCCGGCGTCACCGCCGCGGGCATCCTCGCGATGGGTGTTCGCGCCGCCGGCGTCCATGTCATCTAGGGAGGCGGGCACGGGCCTGCCTGACATAAGTCACGGCCGGCGGCCCAGCCCGCGTCACTTCCCCAAGGGCGCGACTCGCGCCTAAGCTGACCTCGCGGTGACAAACCTCGATCGCTGGGAACGCGTGGCCAGGTGGTTCATGACCCTATGGGTGCTTTTCGCCGTCCCGACCGCTGTGTCCGTGTTCCTGAGCGGCTTGAGCCCGGTCAACCTCGCGGTCGTCCTCGCCTTCCCCGTGTGGGGCATCGTCTGGGCCTGGTTCTGGCTGCGGGCCGTCGGCCGGCGTCGCCGGGGCGAGCTCACAGGCCTTGCGAGCCTGACCGTGCTTCTCAGCCTTTTCTCGCTGATCGCCCCAAGTCCTGAGAGCAGCTTCCTCGTGTTCGTGTTCATGGTCGCCGGGATCATGTTCCCGTTCCCCCGCGTGGCGTGGGTGTTCGTCGCGCTTGTGGCGCTGCAGATCGCGTTGAGCGTCATCCGGCTGACGCCTGCGCCGCTCACGCTCAACATGCTGATCAACGACGTGCTCGTGGGTGCCCTGGTGGTCGGCGCCCGGCTCTTCTGGGCCTCGTACCGAGAGCTCACCGCGGCGCGCGAGCAGCTTGCGCATCTTGCGGTCACCGAGGAGCGCCTCCGCTTCGCGCGCGACGTCCACGATATCCTCGGCCAGAGCCTGTCGGTCCTCGTCCTCAAGAGCGAGCTCGTGGCCAAGCAGCTGCCGGAGGACGCGGATGACAACGTCCGCGCCGAGGTGCGCGACATCGCGCAGGTGGCGCGCAAGTCACTGAACGACTTGCGCGAGGCGGTCGCCGGCTACAGGCGCGCGACGCTGCAGGCGGAGATCTCCAGCGCCCGCAGCGCCCTGCGCGCGGCCGGCATCGGCCTGGTCGTCGAGGACACCGTCGGTCCGCTGCCGCCCGACCAGGACGGCGTGCTCGCGTGGTGCCTGCGCGAGGCGGTCACGAACGTGGTCAGGCACAGCGGGGCGAAGCGGTGCGAGGTCAGGCTGTCGCGCGAGAACGGCAGCGCGATGCTCGCCGTCGAGGACGATGGCGTCGGCGCCACCTCGCTCACGAGAGGCAATGGCCTCGTGGGCATGCGCGAACGCGTCGGGCTCGTCGGCGGGAGGCTCGATGTGACGGGCGGTGACGGCGGCCTCCGGCTTCATGTTTCAGTGCCTCACCCGCTTTGATCAAGGTCCTCATCGCCGAGGACCAGGCGATGATCCGCGGCGCGCTCGCGGCGTTGCTCGCCACCGAGGACGACATCGAGGTCGTGGCGCAGGTGGAGCGCGGAGACCGCGTCGTCGAGACCGCGCTGAAGACGTCGCCGGACGTGGCCCTGCTCGACATCGAGATGCCGGGCCAGGACGGCATCACCACCGCCGCGGAGCTGCGGCAGCGCCTGCCCGCCTGCCGCGTCCTCATCCTCACGGTGTTCGGACGCCCGGGCTATCTGCGCCGGGCGATCGACGCGGGCGTGAGCGGCTTTCTCCTCAAGGACGCGCCGCCCGCGGAGCTGGCCTCCGCGATTCGGCGCACGGCGCGAGGGGAGAAGGTCATCGACAACCAGCTCGCGGTCGCCGCGCTGAGTGACGGAACGAGCCCCTTGACCCCGCGAGAACGCGACGTGCTCGCGATGAGCACTCGCGGCGCCACCGTGGAGGAGATCGCGCGCTCGCTGCACCTCACCAACGGCACCGTCCGCAACCACCTGTCGATCGCGATCCAGAAGCTCAACGCGCACAAACGCGTCGAGGCCGCGCGCATCGCCGAAGAGAAGGGCTGGCTCTAGTCGCCGCTCAGTAGAGGGCTGAGGCCAGGCGCGCGCGGGCCGCGGCGGTCAGCGGGTCGTCGGGACCGAGCTCGTCGAGGATGCCGACCACGACCCGGCGGATATCGTCGCGCTCGCGGCGCGCCGGCCTGATCCCTCCGATCAGCAGCTCGAGCGCGCGCTTGCGGTCGCCCGCGTCGAGCGCCGTGAATGCAGGCGCCAGGTCGGACGCTCCATTCGACTCCAGGCGGATCCGCGCCGCGAGCCCATCCGCGGCGAAGTTGCCGTGCACGTGGTTCAGCACCTCCAGCGCATCCTCGCGCTCCCCGCGGGCGACCAGGATGCGCGCGAGCGGTATGGCGGCGTCGGCCCGCTCGGGCTCGAGCGCCACCGCCTGGCGCAACGAAGCCTCGTCGCCTTTCGCCGCCAGCAGCTCCGCCGGCGACGGAACGAGGGAGTCCAGGAACCGCGACACCATGGCGGCCGGCTGGGCGCCGACGAACTCCGCCACCACGCGGCCGTCTCGGAACGCCTTCACCGCGGGGATGCCCTGGATGCCGAACGACTCCGCGAGGCGAGGGTTCGCGTCGGTGTCGACCTTGACCAGCTCGACGGCGCCGTCGCGGCGCGCAACCTCACGCTCCAGCACCGGGCCCAGCATCCGGCACGGCCCGCACCAGGCGGCCCAGAAGTCGACGACAACCGGAACTTCGCGCGAGCGCTCGACGACCGCTGTCTGGAACGTCTCCTCGGTGGCGTCCATGGGCATCAGGCTACCGGCGGGGCGGGGCGGGGCGACGGGCCACCGCCCTTTGAGGTGCGCGAGCTCCCGGTCGCTGAACGTCGTCATCCCTAACCTCCACAGACCGTGCCGTTGACCGGCCACGCGATGCACAGCTGCGGGGCGAACACCGCCCACAGCGTCAGCACGCCCAGCACAGACAGGCCCGCGACCCACATTGTGCCCGTGATCACGTTGCGCTTCGGAGCCGGCCATGCGCGCCAGCCAAGGCGCCGCGCGACCCGCGGGCCGATCCGGGCGTCGATCACGGGCCACAGCAGGAGCGCGATGACGAGCCCCGCCGGGATGAGCATCGTCGTCAGCAGAGCTGGGCCCAGCTTGGCGAACTGGAACAGCGCCAGGAAGTACCACTCCGGCCTGGGGATGAGCGCCGCGCGGGGGTCCGCCGCCTGACCCGGCTCGAGCAAAGGTCGGCCGAGGAAGGCGAAGAGGCCCAGCGTGACCAGCACGACCATCGCCAGGACCGGATAGGGCCAGAACTGGTCCGGGAACCACGGATGCGTCTTGCCCTCTTGCATCACGACGGCTCCGCCGGGCCGAAACGCCTGCTCAGGCGGTAGTGCGCGTACAGCAGCAGCGTCGTCACCGCGGGAAGCAGCACCACGTGGGCCATGAAGAAGCGCAGCAGCGTCGCCGGCCCGACCAGCGGTCCGCCCTGGACCAGCGTCTTGACGAACGAGCTGACTCCATCCGGCAGCACGCCGGAGCCCGAGATGATCGAGATCTCCCGCGCCCGCGCGAGGTATGAGTTCGCGTCCCACGGCAGCAGCGAGCCCGTGAAGCTCAACAGGACGATCACGAGGAAGATCAGGATCCCGACCATCCAGTTCAGCTCGCGCGGCGCTCGGTAGTCGCCGTTCCAGAAGACCGAGGTCATGTAGACGAGCGCGGTGACGAGCAGCAGGTTGGCGCCCCAGTAGTGCACGCCGCGAACGAGCCAGCCGAGGTAGGCGGTGTCCTGGATGAACACGACGCTCGTGTACGCGGGCGCCGGGTTGCCGGCACCGTCGGGGACGTAATACAGGCCGAGTAGGAAGCCGGTCACGAACTCGACGCCGATCAGGATCACGACCACGGCGCCCAGGTAGCGGTAGGCGGCGACGGCGTAGTCGGGAACCGGACGGTGGAGCTCCGACTCCACGGCCTCCGCAACCTCGAGGCGCTCGTCCAACCAGCGGGTGACGGCCTGTTGCAGTCCCACTGACCCTCTACCAGTCAAAACCGCGCGAACTCGCAACCGATTCCCCTCATGGGCCCGACGCTGACTTTTGTCAGCCAGTCGGGCTGACCCGGCTCAGGCCAAAGCCGTGACCGGCGCGACTGGCCGCGGACGCACTTTGGGGCGACGCTGATGACACCGCGGAATCAAGAGACCACAGAGGGGCAAGCCATGAAAGAGACCGTCCGGAACCTCACCCGAAGGAAGCTCCGCAGCTTCCTGACCATCAGCGGAATCGTGATCGGCATCGTCGCCCTCACGACAATGGGCGCGCTCGCGAACAACTTCAACGCCCTGCTCGACGGTGGTGCGAAGTACTACGCGAGCTACGTGCCCGTCGCCGACGCCGGCTCCAACGGCGTGACGAGCGGCGGAGTGCTCCCGCTGGCGAAGCGGTCCGATATCGAGTCGGTCAGCGGCGTCGCCAGGGTGTTTCCGACGATCACCGTCGAGGCGAAGCCCGGCGGGCTGCAGGTCGTGAGCCTCGGGTTGCCCGACTACATCTCGAGCTATGACGCGCGGGAAAACGACTACTCGGCGCTGAAGATCGCCTTCGCGTCGGGGACCGGCCCGGCGCGGGACGGCGAGATCCTTCTGGGCTCCAACTTCGCCAAGGAGTTCGGCAAGAAGGTCGGCGACTCGATCACCCTGCCGGTCAAGCCGGCCGACGCGGCGCCGGACTTCGTCCAGCACACCTACACGGTCGTGGGCGTCCTCGACCCGACGCTCACCGCGCCCGACAGCGGCGCGTTCGTCACCCTCGCCGACGCGCAGCAGCTCTTCAAGGAGCAGCTTCCGGTGGCCCTGCAGGCGGGCTTCGACCAGTCGCGGTACGTCGGCGGCTTCGACGTCTACGGCACGAAGGGCACCAACCTCGACCAGCTCGCCGACCGGATCAACGCCGAGGTGCCCGGCGTGAAGGCGCAAAGGCCCAGCAAGATCGTGAAGGCGCTGCTCGACGGCGGCGCGCTGTTCACCGAGATCACCACCGCTGCCGCGCTGCTCGCGCTCGTCATCGGCGGCCTGGCCGTCGTCAACACGATGATCATGGCCGTCAGCGAGCGGGTTCGCGAGATCGGCATCAAGAAGGCGATCGGCGCCACCACCCGCCGCGTCATGCGCGAGTTCCTGCTCGAGTCGGCGTTCATCGGCCTGGCAGGCGGCGTCATGGGCTTCGGCGTCGGCTACGCGGTCACGGCGCTGATCAACGCCTCGGTCCCCGCGTCGCAAGGCGCCCTGTTCCTCGTCACCCCGGGCCTGGCCGCGCTGTGCGTCGGCTTTGCCCTGTTCCTCGGCACCGTCGCCGGCATCATCCCCGCGTTCCGCGCCGCCCGGCTCGACCCGGTCAGCGCGCTGCGCGCGAACTGAGGAGATCACACATGATCCAGATCGACAACCTCACCAAGCACTACAGGCAAGGCAAGAACGTGGTCCGCGCCCTGGACGGCGTCACGCTCACGATCGATGACGGAGAGTTCGTCGCCGTCGTCGGGCGGTCCGGCTCCGGCAAGACGACGATGCTCGACACCCTCGGCCTGCTGCTCAAGCCGACCGGCGGCAGCGTCGTGATCGACGGCCTCGACACGACCCGCCTCAAGGACGACCAGAAAGCACACGTGCGCAGCCAGAAGATCGGCTTCATCTTCCAGGAGTACAACCTGCTGCCGACGATGTCGGCGTTCGAGAACGTGACGCTGCCGCTGCGCTACGCGTCGAAGCCGAAGGGCGACAGCGCCTGGGCGCGCCGGTTGCTCGTCGACATCGGTCTTGGTGACCGCATGCACCACCGGCCGGATCAGCTTTCCGGCGGCGAGCAGCAGCGCGTCGCGATCGCTCGCTCCCTGGTCAACCGGCCGTCGCTGGTGCTCGGCGACGAGCCGACGGGCGCCGTCGACACGCAGACTTCCAACGACCTCGTCGCGATCATGCGCCGCATGAACCGGGAGCACGGCGTCACGTTCGTGATCGTCACCCACGACCAGGAGCTCGCGGCGAAGACCGACCGCATGATCCGGCTCAAGGACGGCAGGGTGCTGTCCGACGAGACCATCGCCGTGCGGGAGGCGGTCGCGGTTTAAGCTCGCCCGGTGATCGTCAACGTGTGTCCGGCGGCGACCAGCAAGGCGCCGCCGGATCGTTTCTGGGACATCCTCACGACGCCCGAGGCATACGGGGAATGGACGGACGCGACCTTTGTCTCCTCGCGCCCGGCCGGACCGGTCAAGCCCGGAACGGTGATCTCCATGAAGGCGTGGTTCGGTCGTGACTGGCCGATCATCCTTGAGGTCGCCGACCTCGACCCGGACCGGCGCTGGATCGACGTCATCGCGCGTCTCCCGTTCGGCATCGACAACCACGAGCACCTGACGCTGACCGAGACGAAAGACGGCGGCACGCTCGTCCGCTTCAATTGAGACTTCCACCTCCCGCCCGGGTGGCGGGGTTGGCTCGTGGGGAAGGTCTTCGGCAGAGAGCTGCGGCGTGGACCCGAGATATCGCTACGGGACCTGGTCCACGCCGCTGAGTCCTCTTGATTGCGTCGGGGCTAGGAAACGTGCAGGTAGATCGTCTCGACGTTGTTGGCGGTGTTCGGGTCGGGCTGGTCGGACGAAAGCGTCTCGGTGATCGTGTAGACGCCCGGTTGCGCGGCGACGACGTAGATGTCAACCGGCTGATTCGTGTTGCCGTAAGCCTGGTCGCCGAGTAGACAGGTGACCGTCTGACCGCTCGCTGAACATCGGGGATCCGAACCCGCGGGCACAAAGCTCACGCCATTGGGCAGGACCACGGTGTCCACCACGTTGGTCGCGTTGGCGGGCCCGCTGTTGGTAGCGAACGTGAACACCAGCGCGGGCTGGCCGCTCGACGCTGAGACGTCGGCGGTCGGCTGGCTGAACTGGAGGTCCGCGTGCGTCGGCGGAATCACATCGACTTTCTTGACGAGCGTGTTGTTGTTCTGCTTGTTATCGAGTTGATCCGCGGAGACCGAGTACATGGTCTTCCAGGTGCCTGTGCTCCCCGGATAGAAGGCAAAGGTGCGGGTCAGCTGGGCGCCTGGTGCGAGTTCTCCGATGCGGCAGGTGACCAGGTTTGACGCCAGCGAGCAATTGCCGAACGTGGTGTCGAACGCGTCCCAGTACAGGCCCGCGCCGAACCGGACCGAGAGCACGACGTTGGTGGCCGCGTCCGGGCCGGAGTTCACGATCGTGACGGAGTTGTTGCCGCCGCCGTACGAGACCGGAGTCTGGCCGCCCGCGTACTGCTCCAGCACGTCCGGACCGCTGACGCTGACCGCCAGATCAGCAGTGCCGGTCGCGGCGGCGACGGTTACGGGCGCGACGAGCGCCGACGTGAAGACGAGCGCAAAGGCAAACAAGAGCGGCCTCATCAAAGACACGTACCCCCCAGGAATTTCGCCCGACCGGGCGTGAACACCCACGTTACGTACGGCCTGGGAATACTGCAGCGTACGAAGCCGGTTGCAGCTGGAGCTCAGGACGCAGAGCGGCGTCCGAGCGGGTGAACCACCCAATCCGATCCCCTTGACGCCGGGGCACCACTTCTGATTGAATACCCAACCAATGTTGAATGATCATTCAACCAAGCCCGACACCCGAGAGCGCATCCTCCAGGCCGCCTTCACCATGCTCTCGAAGCAGGGCTACGAGAACACCTCCATCAAGGACATCGCCGAGGAGGCGGGCGTCGCCCAGGGCCTGGTCCACTACCACTACAAGTCCAAGCAGCAGCTCGTCCTCGCCGTGCTCGAGTTCGTCTGCCACAAGGTCGAGCTCGGCGTCGAGGGCGAGGCGGGCGCGCTGGAAGCCTTCGCGCAGACCAAGCGCATGCTCCACGAAAGCCGCGACACCAACTCTCTCTACATCCAGCTCATCGGCATCAGCCTCCACGACCCCGTGATCGGCGGCGGCGTGCGCGAGTTCATCCGTTCCGAACGCACGGGCATCGAGGAGAAGGCGCGCCAGGTCCTCGGCGAGCGTGGCGCCGACGACGGTCCCGCCCGCGGAATCGCCGCGGTCGTGTGGGCGGCAATCCTCGGCATCATGATCCAGAGCCTGGTCGACCCCGACTTCGACACCGACGAGGCCGTTGACACCCTCGCGGCCATGTCACTCACCGCCGTATTTCCCCGCGCGGAACGCGCGTAGGAGGAAGGAAGTTGTTCGCACGCTGGGGTCGCTTCGTCTACCGCTTCCGCTGGGCGACGCTCGCCGTCTCGGCGGCGCTGCTCGGCATCTCCGTCGTCCTCGCGATCCAGGGCGGCACCCTGACCAGCGGCGGCCCGCTGCGCAGCAAGCTCGAATCCTTCCAGGCGTCGCAGCTCACCAACGACGAGCTCAAGTCCGGCCAGTCCGCGACGATCGCGACTTCGAACTTCGACCTGATCTTCAAGAGCGACACGCTGGCGGTCGGCGACCAGCAGTACAAGGACGCAGTCACCGCCGCCCTCGCGCCCATCCAGACGGACTCGCGCGTGGTCAGCGTCCTCACGCCCTACAACGTGCCGTCAGCCGCGGCCGCGCGCAGCCTCACGTCGAAGGACGGCCACGAGGCGCTGGTCATCGTCGAAGTCAACGCGACCGGTCAGCAGGCGTGGCCGATCTACAACGACCTGCGGCCGAAGGTGAAGTCGGACACGCTGAGCGTGACCGGGACCGGCTTCGTCCCCATCAACCAGGCGTTCAACAAGACGCTCGAGACGGACCTGCAGCGCGCTGAGACCGTGACTCTGCCCGTCACGCTCATCCTGCTGCTCGTCATCTTCGCGTCGCTCGTCGCCGCGGGCCTGCCGCTTAGCGTCGGCATCCTCACGATCGTCGGCGGCATCGGCGGGACCTTCCTGCTCAACCGTTTCACCGACGTCTCCCAGTACGCGATCAACATCGTCACGCTCATCGGCCTCGGCGTCTCCATCGACTACTCGCTCTTCATCGTCAACCGGTTCCGGGATGAGCTCGCGCGCGGGCGCTCGCGTGAGGATGCGATCGCGATCACCATGGCGACCGCCGGCCGGGCGATCACGTTCTCCGGCCTCACCGTCGCCGTCGGCCTGAGCGCGATGCTCTTCTTCCAGGGCACCTTCATGGCCTCCATGGGCGCGGCGGGGGCGATCGTCGTCGCGATCGCCGTGCTCTACGGCCTGACCTTCCTGCCCGCCGTGCTGGCGCTCATCGGCCCCGCGGTGAACCGCCTGCGCCTGCCGATCCTTCGCCCGCGCTCGTCAGGCGGGTTCTGGGCCGCGCTCGCGAGCTGGGTCATGCGCCGCCCGGTCGTCGTCCTCGTCCCGACGGTGGCGTTCCTCGTCATCGCCGGCACGCCGTTTTTCGGCATCCGCCTCGCCAACGGCAACGTGGACATGCTTCCGTCGCACATCGAGGCGCGCGAGGGCTACGACCGCCTGGTCGCGGACTTCCCCGGCCAGAACGAGACCACGTTCAACGTGGTGCTCGACTACCCGGACGGCACGCCGCTGACCCGCGACCGGATCGCCGACCAGTACGTGCTCACGCGCAGGCTCGCCCAGGTCTCCGGCGTGAACGGCGTGAGCTCCATCTACAACCTCGACCCGAAGCTCGGCCTGTTCGAGTACGAGCAGCTCTACACCGGCGACCCGGCGAACATCCCGGCGCAGGCCCGGCCGCTGCTGGCCGGCACGGTGGGCAAGCACATCGTCCTCATCCAGGTCCAGAGCGGCGCCGACCCCAGCTCCGACGAGGCGCGCAACATCCTGAAGGCGATCCGCGCCCAGGGCGGCGTGACAGGCGCCAAGACCTACGTGGGCGGCGAGACGGCGGTCGACGTCGACGTGATCAAGTTCATCTACGACCAGGCGCCTTACGCCGTCGCCATGGTCGTGGTCGTCACGTACTTCCTGCTCTTTTTGCTGACCGGCTCGGTCGTGCTGCCGCTGAAGGCCGTCATCCTGAACTTCCTGTCCATCGGCGCGTCGTTCGGCGCCCTGGTGTTCATCTTCCAGGACGGGCACTTCTCCGGCTTCCTCGGCTTCACGCCGCAGTCGCTCGACCCCAGCATCCCCGTGATCCTCTTCTCGATCGTGTTCGGCCTGTCGATGGATTACGAGGTGCTGCTCGTGAGCCGCATGCACGAGGAATACCTGCGCCTCGGCGACAACACCGCGGCCGTGGCGAGCGGGCTCGAGCGCACGGGCCGGCTGATCACGGGCGCCGCGGCCATCATGTTCACCGTCTTCCTCGCCTTCGGCCTGGCCGAGGTGGTGATCATCAAGGCGATCGGCATCGGCCTGGCCATAGCGGTCGCGATCGACGCCACGATCGTGCGGTCGCTGGTCGTGCCGGCCGTGATGCGGCTGCTCGGCAACCTCAACTGGTGGGCGCCGGGCCCGTTGCGGTGGCTGTACGACCGGATCGGCATCGGCGATATGGCCGTCGAGCCGGCGGCCGCCGCCCTGGAACCGCTAGCCGAGATCAGGACGTCCGAGGAAGTCGCCGTTTAAGCAGGGCGGGCCGCACAATAGCGGCTGTGCCCACGCAGTCGTCCGACGACGCCTTCGCGGAGGTCAAGGCGAAGGTCGATCTCGTCAAGGTCGTCTCCGAGCACGTCCGCCTGACGAAGCGCAACAAGGACTACTGGGGCCTGTGCCCTTTTCACCAGGAGGACAGCCCCAGCTTCCACGTCAACCCGCAGCGTCAGTCCTGGTACTGCTTCGGCTGCGAGCGCAAGGGCGACGTCTTCACCTTTGTCGAGCTCATCGAGAAGACGGACAAACGCGGCGCCCTGCAGCTGCTCGCGGAGCGCGCGGGGGTGGAGCTCAAGAAGCTCTCCCCGGAGCAGAAGGAGCGCGCCGACGTCCGCAAGCGCGTGCTCGACATGCTCAAGCTCGCCGCCCAGTACTACGAATACGTGCTGTGGCAGACGCCGGCCGGCCAGGCCGGCCGCGAGCTGCTCGAGTCGAGGCGTGTGAGCGAGGCGACCGCCCGGAGGTTCCAGCTCGGCTACGCGCCGGCGGGCCGCGGCTTCGCCGAGTACCTGCGGGCCAAAAAGCGGTCGCTTCTCGACGCGCAGGAGGCGGGGCTGATGCGCAGGGACGGCGGTGACTTCTTCGCCGAGAGGCTCGTCATCCCCATCCGCGACGAGCGCGGCCAGCCCCTGGCGTTCACCGCCCGCACCGTGCGGCAGGACGAACCGCGCAAGTACATCAACTCGCCCGAGACGCCCGCCTACATAAAAGGAAGAGTCGTCTTCGGCCTGGACCTCGCCCGCGACGAGATCGCGCGCCGCGGCCACGCCGCGCTGATGGAGGGCCAGTTCGACGTCATCGCCGCCCACCAGTTCGGCGTCCCGAACGCCGTCGCCAGCTCGGGCACGGCGCTGACCGAGGACCAGGTGCGGCTGCTCAAGCGATTCACCGACGAGCTCCTGCTCGTGTTCGATTCCGACCGGGCGGGACGCGAGGCCACGCGCAAGGCCGCCGTGCTGGCGGCCCAGCACGGCATGCGCACGCGGGTCGTCGCGGTTCCATGCGCCACGGATCCCGACGAATTCCTCCGCGGCGCAGGACCTGACGCCGCTGCGCGTTGGGAAGAGCTTGCGACCAAAGCGCCGTCCGGCTTCGAGGCCGGGATGGAGGAGGACGCGCGCGGCCTCAACCCGAGCAAGCCCAACCAGGTCGAGCTGGTCGCCGGGCGCCTGCGCGCCTGGATCGGGCAGTTCCCGGCGGGCCTGCGTGAGGGCTACGCGGAGGCGGCCGAGCGGCACACCGGAATCTCGCGTCACCTCCTGCTCGAGGAGCCGGAGCCGAAGCGCGAACGAGCGCCCGGGAACGGCGCGACGCCGGCGCGCCGCGGGACGGCCCGGGCGCAGACGGCAAGCGCCTACCTGGTCCAGCTCCTGGCCGTGCGGCCGGCGGCGTTCGACGTCGTTCGGAGCAAGATCACCGCCGAAGAGATGGACCCGGACGACCGCCCGGTTTTCATCCGTATGCTGGGGAGCTACGAAA
The DNA here is from genome assembly GCA_966423695.1 of uncultured bacterium. Taxonomy (GTDB): domain Bacteria; phylum Chloroflexota; class Dormibacteria; order Dormibacterales; family Dormibacteraceae; genus 40CM-4-65-16. The sequence goes on from CBJLKR010000006.1 coordinate 12,266, forward strand.
ACGGCGGCCCGGCCGGACTCGAGGCCGACCTGAGCCGATATCCCTCTGAGGAGCAAGACCTGATCAGACGAGCGTGGGCGGCTCCGCCGCCGAACGTGGACGACGAGGTTGCCCTCGAGCTGGCCGAAAGGATCCGCGTGGAGCACATGAAAGGTGTGCACAGTGGGATAATCCGCGAGCTATCCGAGGCTGAGCGGGGCCCGGATTCGGAAAGGGTGGTGCGATTGGAAGCCGAAGCCAGGGAGTTGGCCCGCGCCATCAAGGACATGGAAAGGAGAGGCTGAGATCGCTCGGATGATGAAGGCGGCGCCCAAGGCGCCCGCGAAAGTTCAGGCCAAGGCCCCGGTGAAGACGGCGGCGAAAGCGACCGTGAAGGTCGTCAAGACGGTCAAGGTCGTGCGGCCGGTGAAGCCGGCGCCCGCGGCGAAGCCTGCGGCACCCGTGCAGCCGGTCGCGCCGGTGGCGGCGGCGCCGGTGACGCAGGTGGCGCCGGCGGTGCAGGCCCTGAAGGGGGCGGCGCCGGTCAAGCCGCTCAAGCCGGCCAGGGCCGGGAAGTCGTCGGACAAGCCGGAGCAGCGGTTCGAGGACGAGCTCATGTCCGTCGCCGAGCAGCTGATCATCAAGGGCAAGGACCAGGGCTACCTGACGCCCGACGATATCCTCCAGGGCTTCCCCGAGATCGACGCCGAGCCGGACCAGATCTTCCGCATCTTCGCCGCGTTCAAGGAGATCGGGATCGAGGTCACCGACGGCGAGAAGGACTTCGAGGAGGTCGAGCAGATCGACGACGAGATGCTGCTCGACATCGAGATGATGGACTCGGTCTCCCTCGACGACCCGGTTCGCATGTACCTGAAGGAGATCGGCCGCGTCTCCCTGCTCACGGCGAACGACGAGGTCGAGCTGGCGCAGGCGATCGAGGCCAAGCCGCTGCACGACGCGATGAAGGCGCTCAACGTGGTCGAGGAGGTCGATGGCCGGCAGCGCTCCATCGATGAGCTGCTGCCGGAGGTGGTCGAGCGCCTGGCGACGGTCAAGCGCAAGGGCCAGCAGCAGCACATCGCGCAGGAGCTCATCGGCCTGGCCGACCTTTCCCGGCTGCCCAGCCTCACGGACGCAGCCGCGGCCGAGCGCAAGCGCATCGCCTCGAACGGCGCGGCCCGGCCGCGCGTGCGCGCCGACGCGCTCGAGCAGTACCGCATCGCGCGCTACCGCCTGACCGAGCGCTACGAGCGCGCGTACGAGGCGAAGCAGCGCCTGACCGAGGCCAACCTCCGCCTCGTGGTGTCGATCGCCAAGAAGTACATCGGCCGTGGGATGTCCTTCCTCGACCTCATCCAGGAAGGGAACATGGGCCTGATCCGCGCGGTCGAGAAGTTCGACTACCACAAGGGCTACAAGTTCTCGACCTACGCCACGTGGTGGATCCGGCAGGCCATCACGCGCGCCATCGCCGACCAGGCGCGAACGATCCGCATCCCCGTGCACATGGTCGAGACCATCAACAAGCTCGTGCGCGTGTCGCGCCGGCTCCTGCAGGAGCTCGGTCGAGAGCCGTCGGACGACGAGATCGGCGAGGAGATGGGGATCACGCCCGAGAAGGTGCGCGAGATCGTCAAGGTCTCGCAGGACCCGGTCTCTCTCGAGACGCCGATCGGCGAGGAGGAGGACTCGCACCTGGGTGACTTCGTCGAGGACCGCGAGGCGGTATCGCCGTCCGACGCCGCGTCGCTGACGATGCTGCACTCCGAGGTCGAGGACGTGCTCGACACGCTCACGCCGCGCGAGCGGCGCGTGCTGCAGCTGCGGTTCGGGCTCATCGACGGTCACCAGCGCACGCTGGAAGAGGTGGGGAAGAGGTTCGGGGTGACTCGCGAACGCATCCGCCAGATCGAGGCGAAGGCGCTGCGCAAGCTCCGCCACCCCTCGCGCTCGAAGAAGCTGCGCGACTACCTGGAGTAACCCCCGAGCGGGAGCGCTATAAACTCGGCTCCCATCGAAGGCCGCCTTCCCCGGTTGCTAGCGGTGGGCGCGCTGCTCGCCTTCGCCGCGATCGTCATCGCCGTGCAGTACGGCCGTCTCGGCGGCCCGGCGCCGCCCATCGTCCCGCCCGGCGCGCCGCCCGAGGGCGTGCAGCTGGTGTACGCCCGCAACCCGGCAAACGCACATGGCCTCGTCGCGTACGACTGGAGCGGAAACCGGCGCGGAGTGATCACGTTCCCCACATGGGTCGACATCGGCCGGCTGCGGCCGGCGCCGAACGGCTCCGGCTTCATGCTCGACCCGGCATCGCAGGACGACTACGCGGCCTACTTCGACCGCTACGCCCACACCGTTTTCGAGACGAACGAACAGAGCTTTGTCTCCCAGGCGTGGGCCGACGACAGCACGCATGTCTGCGTCTACACGTCCGAGGGTGACCTGCTGACCCGCGACCCGGGCCGGCCGGACCGCGTGGCCCACGCCCGTCTCGTCGACCAGTTCAGCGTCGTCGCTTGCAGCCTGCGCTCCGACCTCGCGGTTCTCGCGTCGTCCGACCGGATCGAGGTGGTCCGTTTGTCGACCGGCGAGAGCTTGCGCGGAGCCGGTATTGCCTTCTCGGGCCCGGTGGTGGCGAGCACGGACGGCAGATTCTTCGTCGTGACAGGCGGCGGCGGCGCCAAAGATATCTTCGCGACCAGCAATCTCTCGACTCCGGTCGGCCACCTCGACGCGGCCCTCAACCCGCTCGCGTTCAGCAGCGACGATGCCCTGCTTCTGGCTGGTCAGGAGTCGGGCAGCGGCCCCCTCGAAGCTGTCGCCTGGCGATCCGGCAGCGTCGCGTGGAGGTACGGAGCCGGCACGGCCGGCGTGGAGCTCGTAGTGGCCCGGCCGTCGGCGCCCGACTTCGCCATCTACGTCGGGGCCGAGCTCGTGATCGTCCACCGCGACGGCAAGTCCGTCCAGGTCGGTTGAAACCAAACCGCCCACCCCTGCGTCTTTAGTACGGCGGTTGGATTGTGCAGCAGGCGGTCATGACGGCCGATCGAGACCGGGACGCGGAATTCGATTCGCTGGTCGGCCCGCACCTCGAGGCGGGCTACAGGACCGCGCTGGCGATGCTGCGCGATCCGGACGAAGCGCGGGACGCCGTCCAGGAGGCCGCGTTCAAGGCGTGGCGGCGCATCCGGCAGCTTCGCGACGGCGCCTCCGCGCGGGCCTGGTTTCTCGCCATCGTGGCCAACCAGTGCCGCAGCGCGAGGCGATCCCGCTGGTTGTCTGTGGTCCGCCTGCCGCAGCTCGATCGCGTTGCGGTCGAGACCGACGACGTCGAGCGGACCGACATCGCTCGCGCGCTCGCGCGACTCCCAGCGGACGACAGGCTGGCCCTTTTCCTCCACTTCTATCTGGACCTTCCGCTCGAGGAGGTGGGCACCGTGCTCGGCCTCAGCCCCGCCGGCGCCAAGACCCGGATCTACAGAGCCGCCAGGAAGCTGCGGCCCGGCCTGGAGATGACCTGATGGACGATCTGCGCTCGGAGATCCGCGACGCGTTCGAGAAGGAGCAGGCCACCTTCCCCCCGCCGGCGGAGCTCCGGCCGTCCGTCGCGCGCGAGGCGGCGGTCCGCCGGAATCCCCGGCCGAACCTCCAGTGGCTCGCGGTCGCGGTGGCGGCGGTCCTGGCCGCGCTGCTCGTCATCAGCCTGCTGTCGTCGCGTTTGGCACTCGGCCCGACCCCGGGGCACAACCGGCCGGCTCCGGTCGGCGATTACGGCCCCCCGCCCGCGGGCGTCCCCCTCGTCTACGTGGACGACCCGGTCAATCATCCGTGGCTCATCGGCTACGACTGGTCGGGCAAACCGCGAGGCACGGTGAAGTTCACGCCTCAATCCGTGGCCGGCCTCACCCAGGTGTTCCAGTCGCCCGACGGACAGACGTTCACCGCCGGAGTCGACGCGAAAGGTGGGCACTGGCAGTACTTCGACCGGTTGGGTAAACCGATTCCGTCGCAGCCGCTGCCGAACGCGTACAGCCCGGTGTGGTCGGCCGACAGCAAGCACCTCTGCGCGATGACATTCGACGACCAGGCCTTCGACTACATCCTGTGGACGGTCGTACCGGGTGGGACGCCGCACAAGATCGGCGTGGTGGCGCACGATCCCAACATCGGCCAGTCCAGCGTGTTCGTCGTCGGCTGCACCGACGACCGCGCGATCCTCGTCCGCACGACCGGCAACTGGGCCGCTGAGCTGTGGGAGGTCGCGCTGTCCGACGCAAGCGTGCTCGCCCATCACACCTACCCCGACTTCAAGGTCGCCAACATCGTCGTCAGCCCCGACGGCCGCTACGTCGCGGAGAGCCCTTACCAGGTCGACATCATCCGGGCCCAGTACGTCCCCGAAAGCGCAGTCGTCCGCCGTGTCTCCGACTGGGCGGTGGTCGCGACCCTGGACCTGACGGCTGTGCGGGCCTTCGGCGGCGACGGCACACGCCTCCTGACGACGCCCTCTTTGCTGCTCGAGGTGCAGGGCGGAGCCGCGATCGTCGACTGGAGCACCGCCGGCACCACGTCGCCTCCCGCGTCGGGCGCCCGGCTCCGCCCCCGCGGGACGGTGATCTGGCGCCAAGACAGGCCAAGCCTCGACCGCCTCCTCGTCGAGCCCGGCGGCCAGGGCTTTGCGCTGGCGTTCATCGACCCAAGCCAGAGGGTGAGCCCGCCCGACACCATCGTCATCGTCCGAGGCGACGGCTCGGCCGTACGGCTGCCGGGACGTTACGCGCCCGCCTGGTGAAGTAGATTGACCGGCAGGACATGCCGGTCATCACGATCGGACGCCAGTTCGGGGCGGGGGGCGCCACCGTCGGGCGAATGCTCGCCGATCGCCTCCATGCCGACTTTCTCGACTCGAACATCATCGACGAGGTCGCGCGCCGGCTCCAGCTTCCCAAGGAGGAGGTCGAGGCCGAGGACGAGCAGCCGGGCTCGCTCCTGGCCCGGCTCCTGGTCGCGCTCGGCAGCGCCAGCACCGAGCCGCTGATCCCGGCCGAGGCTGCCAACGCCTGGACGCCGCCCAACGCGGCGCCGGCGTTCGACACCCGGAAGGCCGTGCTCCAGATCACCCAGCACGTCATCCAGGAGGCGGCGCGCGGCGGCAACGTCGTGATCGTCGGCCGCGGCGGGGCGTATCTCCTGAGGGACCACCCGGGCGCACTCCACGTCTTCCTGCGGGCGGCCGAGCCCGTGCGCGTGAAGGCGATCATGGAGCGGTTCTCGATCGCCTCCGAGGACGAGGCGCGCAAGCGGCTCAGGCATTCGGACGAGAACTGGACGGCCTACATCCGCCAGGTCTACGGCCACGACCGGATCCACCCGGCGCACTACGATATGGTCATCGACACCGCCCGCCTGGGCTACGAGGCGACGGTGGAGGCGATCCTCGCGGCGCTGGGAGCGCCCAAGCCGATAGGCTAGTCAGCCGGTGATCCACTCCCTCGGCTCGCACACGTCCGGCGTCGACGGCTCCAGCGAAGGCGGCCGGATCAACACCATCAACATCCCGGGCGCGCTGGTCATCTACGGCGTGGCGCTCCTTCAGCGGCTGCAGCGTGCCAACCCCAAGCTGAAGATGAACGCCGGCCCGGTCGTGGTCGACGGGATGTGGCGGCTCGAGCTGACCTACCAGGGCGAACAGCCGCCGGCAGGTGCACCCGAGCGCTGGCACGGCCACCGCGTCGTCCTCAAGAAGGTGGAGCCGCCGCCACCACCGCCGTCACCACCGGCTCCATCGCAAGCTTCGCCTCCCAAGCCGCCGAGGTAGCGTGGGCGAAAGGTTCGGCCCCTCCTCCAGCGTCCACGACGTGCTCGCCGCCTTCGGCGACCGCGGGCGGGATATCCTCCGCAAGCACGGCTACGAGGTCGGCGAGGGCTTCGTCGACGTGCTGTCGCAGTACCAGTCGCTCGAGCACGCCGCGCGCGCCGACCGCCTGCGCAACCTCGACGGGTTGCTCCGGGAGCTCAACCAGCCGGCCTGACGCCCCGCGGCGCAATTTACATTCTCTTGACCTTCCAAAATCGAGGTCCTGCGTGTAAGCTGCAACGAAATTCGGAACTGCGTCGTTATACGAGTCGAGGTCAACGTCAGTGCAAAGGTCGAAGTTGGAGTCGGACAAGGGCAAGTGCGCTTGCGGCAGGCGCCTGAAAGACGCCGCCATCTACATGTATCGCTCGCGATCGGATCGCTTCCTCTTTCACCGCTGTGAGTGCGGCACGGAGTGGACCGAGCACCAGGCCGACATCGACCCGACCGATCCGGTCACGTCCGACGAGGTGATCGAGGTCCACAAACAGCTGGCGAAGTTCGAAGGCTCGATCGCCGACCTCCTCAAGCCGCACTCCGCCGGACCGCCGCGCCCGTGGGCACGCGAGCCGTAACAGTGGTAGATGATCGCTCCCGGGTTCAGGCCCGCGCGAAACGAGTAGTCCTCCCCGGCCGGGACGTACATCCAGTCGCCCGAGCGAAGCTCGCGACCGTCGTCGAGGATGATCGAGCCGGACACGATCACGCGCCACAGGTCACGCTCGTGCTTGTGCCCGGGCACGATCGCGCCGGGGTCGACCGTCGTGAGGTAGAAGAGGACGTCAGGTCCCTTCAATGAGATCGGCAGCTGCTGCTGTTCGTAACCGGGAGGCATGTTCTCCCGCCTGAGGCTGTACAGGATGTCGTTCATCCCCGGGTCTCGTGAGGTGATGATCCGGCCCATCTCCCCGTGCTTCGCGCGATGCTCGTCGAGCGCGCGGCGGATCCGCTCCTTGCCCTTGTCGGCGCGGATCGCCGAATCGTCTGGTCTGTATTTCTCGCTCACGTCCTTCTCCCTTGGAGTGCCACGTTCCGACGGCAGCGTGATCCGGCAGTGACAGTACTCGGGGCTCAGCCCTTGTCAAGCACCGCGGGCTCCACCCCATGCGTGAGGGCCCAGGCCGCGACCTCGGTGCGCGAGCGAACCCCAAGCTTGTTGCGGATGCGCTCGACGTGGCCCTCCGCCGTCCGCTCGGCGATGAAGAGCAGCCTCGCGATCTCCTTGTTCGTGAGACCTGCCGCGACCATGGCGAGGACCTCGCCCTCCCGCCTGCTCAGCCCGGCTTCCGCCGCGGCCTCGGAGGACCCGATGCCTTCCTCCAGCGCGTAGGCCAGCGCGCGCTCTGACGTCATCGCCCGTCCCTCGGCCGATGCCGCGTCGGCCCTTTGCCCGCCCAGCCGGCGGCGCGCGCGGCTGCAGGCCTCCTCCAGCTGGGCAAGTCGCGCCGGCCACGCCGACAGCGACCACTCGCCCGACATGCGCTCGACCGCGGCCGCGAGCCGCAGCGTCCGGTCGAACTGGTGTTGGGCGGCGGCCGTCAGGGCGAGGCCCCCGAGGCACCAAATCGTGCCGAAAGGGTCGCCCAGCAGGCGGTAGGTCTCGAGCGCTTCGCGCCAGCTCTGGGCCGCCGCCTCGAAGGAGCCGAGTCCCAGCTTGGCGTTGCCCTCGCTCTCGAGGTAGCGGGCGGTGGTGGCGTAGTCCCCCACGGCGCGGCTGAACGCGATGCACTCGGCGAGCAATGTCTCTGCGTCCGAGTAGCGACCTTCCACCGTGGCCAGCACCGCAAGCTGGTTCTGGGTCTCGACCGCGAGCTTTTCGTCGCCGGCCTTCCTGGCCAGCTCCAGAGCCTCGTCGTACATCTTGCGCGCCGTCGCCAGCTCGTCGGCGGCGTGGTGGACGACCCCGGCGCCGCTGAGGGCCTGGGCGACAACGTGAGGATCCCGCACCTGGCGCGCCTCGGCGACGCTGGCATCAGCGAGCGTGCGCGCGCGTTCGCGGTCACCCTGACGTGACGCCAGCCGAGCCGCGATGTTCAGGGCCCGGGCCCGCGAGGCGCCGCGGACCTTCGATCGGTCGAGCAGCTCCAGCATCACCGCGCCGGCGCGAGCGTGGTCGCTGTACTCGATCGTCGCCACCTCGGTCGCAAGCTCGAGGCCGTTGTCCTCTGCTCCCTCCTTCGCCCAGGCGATGGCCGCCCAGAGGTTGGCCGACTCCCTGGCTCGCGCGCGCGGATCGGCTGTGCGGGCAAGCCAGGCACGGAAGTAGTCGTAGTGTCGCCGCCCGACCGCGGGCCCCTCACCGCTGGCCACGAGTTTCGCGAGGGCGTACGCGCGGTGCGAATCGAGGAGCCGGTATCGGGTGGCGTTGCCGGAGGTCTCGGCGACGGCCATCGACTTGCGCACGAGACCGCTGAGCAGCCCGAAGACGTCCGCGCTCGGATCCTCGTAAACCGCTTCCGCCGCCTCGAGGCTGAAGCCGCCGTGGAACACCGCGAGGCGCCTGAACAGCGTGGCCTCCCGATCGGTGAGAAGGCGGTGGCTCCAATCGATCGTCGCGGTCATGGTCTGCTGTCGCTCGGGCGCCGTGCGGGTCGCCGATTCGAGCGTCCGGAAGCTGCTGGTCAACCCGCGCAGCAGCTCGGCCTCCGACATCACGTCGACACGTGCCGCGGCCATCTCGATCGCCAACGGCAACCGGTCGAGGCGCTGGCAGATCTCCGAAACCGTGGCGGCGCTGAGACCGGCGCTGAAGCTCGGGCGCACGAGGCGAGCGCGCGCCTCGAAGAGGGTCAGCGCGTCGGCGACGGCGAGCGCCGTCAGCGGCCACCTGGCCTCGCCGTGCACCCTCAGCGGTTCGCGACTTGTGGCGAGGATGGCGAGCTCGGCGCTGCGCGCGAGGAGAGCCTCGCACAGCTCGGCGCACGCCTCGACCATGTGCTCGCAGTTGTCGAGGATCACCAGGGCGCGCTTGGTGGCGAGCCAGGACGAAACGACGTCGATGGCGGCGCCGCGGCCTGGAAGCTCGAGCCGCGCGACGAGCGCGTCGGCGACGTCGTCGGCCGCGGTCAGCTCGATCCACCATCTTCCGTCCGGCCACAGATCCTGACTCGCCTTCGCGACCTCGATCGCGAGCCGGCTCTTGCCCGCACCGCCGGTGCCCGTCAGCGTGACCAGGCGTGAGGTCTGGAGCAGGGTCCTGATGGCGCGGAGCTCCTCCTCGCGGTCGACGAACGTCGTCAGGAGGTTCGGGAGGTTGTTGGGGAAGACGGCGGCCGACTTGAGCGGTGGGAAGTCGCGGCGCAGGTCGTCGTGGACCAGCTGGTAGATGTGCTCGGGCCGCGAGAGGTCGCGAAGGTGATGGGCGCCGAGATCCAGAAGGGTGACGCCGTACGGCAGCGCGTCGGCGACGAGCTGCTGCGTCGCCGTGGACAGCAGGGTCTGCCCGCCGTGGGCGGTCGCCATGATGCGCGCGCACCTGTACAGCGCGATGCCCACGTAGTGTCCGTTCTCCAGGTCGGCTTCTCCCGTGTGCACCGCGACCCGCACGTGGAGCGTTCGTCCTCCCGGCCAGGTCTCTTTCTGGAGCGCGCGCTGGAGGTCGAGCGCGCATTCGACCGCGTCGGTCGCCTGCGTGAAGACAGCCAGGATGCTGTCTCCCTCACGCCCTGACTCGACCATCTGACCCCGGCTTCGGCCGACCGCCTCGCTGACCACGCGGTCGTGGTGCTCCAGCGCCTGGCGGGCGGCCTTGGGCGATTCGTTCCACGCCTGCGTCGACGACTCGACGTCGGTCATGAGAAACGTGACCGTGCCGGTCGGAAGGCGCGTGCCCTTGTCGGCCGGTGCTCGACGCGGACGCCGTCGCGAGTTCGATTTCACGGCCACGGCGCCATTCTGGACCGTGATTCGAGCCATGGCTAGACGCGGGTCTGTCGCGGAGAAGAAGGAAGAGAGGGACCGTGATGGTCCCTCTCTTTGCCCGCCGCATTGGGGTAGGGGACGGCGGCGCCTTGATGCCGCTGCCGGTGCGCCTACTGCGCCCGGAACCCAACGATCGGCTCGAAGTCGATCGAGTTGTTCTCGACCGGCAGCGCGCGGGTCAGGTCCGCGTTCGAACCGTAGTCGGAATCGCCCGCCGCGCTCGGGTCCTCGAGCTGGTTGCCGCTGGTCCGTCCGGTGTGGCTGCCCGCGGGTGCCCCGGCGTAGGAGCGCTCCGCGCCGCGGTCGATGAGCATCGTTCCCTGGACCGGGTTGTCCTGCCGAAGGACGGTGCCGGCCGCGGGGTGGACGATGGCCTCGGTCGACCCGCTTGACGACGCGCCGAGTCCCTTGACCGCCGCGGCGCCCATCGCCGCGAGGCCGAGGGCGGCGCACGCCGCCACTACGATGACGAGACCCTTCGGAACCGAGTTCTCCGTGAACGTTCGCCTGGCTTCCATTGCTGCTCTCCTCGCTTGTTTGCGTTTTCGGTCGCTGGCGCAACCGTTGAGGCGAGAGTAGGAATCGAGGCGGGTGCTCCAAAACGGGGGAAACACCTGAAGACGGGGCCGGCAGGTACCTGTTTTCAGGTACCTGCCGGATCGGTTCGAAGCGAGGTCAGGAAGGCGTCGCCGCCGTGTGCACGGTGTCGAGGAGCTGCTGAGCCTGGACCATCAGGTCGTTGACGTCGCGGTCGTTGTGGTGCGTGCTCGCGCCGGGCGCCGTGAAGTCGAGAAGCGAGATCATCCGCTCGGCGAGTGTGTTTCGCTGGGCCGTCCAGGACGCGATCGTGGCATCCGCGTCGACGTACTGCTGGTCGTTTGCCGAGCTGCCCAGCATCGCGGTCGTGGCGAAGGCGGCGCTGTCGAGGCCGAGCTGCCCGACGGGGGCGTTGATCTGCTTGTAGAGCGCGGCGAGCCTGTCCAGGTCCTGGCGAGTGCCCGTCATGATCTCGGTGATCGGTCGGCCCTGGTGGATGTAGTCGTCGTTCAAGCCGGTCAGCGCCATGAGCGTCGGCCGGATGTCCGCGTGGTCGGTCCACAGGTCGTTCTTGACGCCGAGGTTGCGAACCCCCGGTCCGACGACGCCGAGCCACGTGACGTTGATGTCCTGGCCGATATCGCCATGGTTCCACGCGAAGTTAGGGTTGATCGTCACGCAGGGCGAGTTGCAGTTGGGCGCGCCCGCGAACAGAAAGTAATCCGGCTTCGCGAACCACGTGAACGTCGGCGTCCGCGCGGGGTCGGCGGTGATCATGTGCAGGAGGCTCATCTCGGCGCGGTCCGCCATCGCCCGGGTGAGGTTCTCGGTGCTGCCGGTGTAGGGGTTCGTCGCCGTCAGCGCCCCGGTGGCGCGCTCAAACCTGCGCGTCGTGGGGCTCGTGCTGGACGGATTGCCGGTGATGTAGACGGTCGGCGCGTCGTCGCTGTGGACCTTGAACGGCGTGGTGATGTTCTGCTCGGTCGCGAGCAGGCCCGCCATGTTGGTGTTGATCTCTCCGACCTGGTTGGTGCCGTAGACGCACGGCGTCGTCACGCCGTCGCAGCCGGGCTTCTGGACCCCGACGAAGTGGTCGCCTTCGTCCGAGGTGATCACGAACAGGGTGTTGGCGCTGTTGATCCCGTGCGACGCGAGGTTGGTGAAGAATGCGGCGAAAGCGTCGTCGTAGGCCTTGAGCGCGGCCACGTACCCAGCCTGGCCGGGCCCGTACGCCGGGCCGCTCGGGTGAGTGTCGTGGGCGTCCGAGATGTAGGCGTAAGTCACCGGCACGCCGTGCTCCTGCATCGCGGCGACGTAGCCGAGGGAGTTGTTCGCCGACATGCCGTCGAAGCCGGGGAAGGCCGTGATCGGCGTGCCGTTCATGCCGGTGACGCCGCCGATCGCGGGCGCCACGTACTTGTGGCCGAACAGCGCCTGGTAGCCGTGGTAGCCACCGGGCTCATCGGGCAGCCGGTCCTGGCGTGCGTTGGGCGAGCTGCCGCAGAGCGATGCGCCGCTGGCGCAGTGGATCGCGATGCCGACGAAGTCACCGAACGCGGGCTGTCCGGCTTTGTCGCTGGACGCGACTTCCTGGGCCTCGGGCGACCCGCTCCCGAACACGGTCGGGATGTCGGTGGCGATGTTCTCGAGCTCGATGTTCGCCGTGCCCACGCCGCCGACGTTGCAGCCGGCGCGAGTGAATGGAACCCACGGAGCGGGGGCGTTGTGGCCGTCGGCCGTGAGCATGTTGAAGGTGGTGTCGGTCGGATGGTTGGTCGGGTCGAAGATCGGGTCGGTCCAGTAGGCGAAGGAGACGCCGGGGTTGGTCGTTCCATCCGGGTTGAAGTACCGGAAGCTGTTGCTGACCGGGACGCCCATGTGGTCGCCGTATGTGCCTGTCAGCGCGGTGAGGATGTCGGTCGCTGTGTGGGAGATGAGCGGTGTGTGCTCGTTTGTCAGCAGCGTGCCGTTGGACTCCAGGAAGTTGAGGAGGTGCGGCATCTGCTCGAGGTCGGACGGCACGTTCGGGTTGTCGCGCGTGAAGTGCGTGTTGTCGAAGACGATGTTGATGACGTGCTGGACGCCGTTGCCCAGCTGGCATGCCGGGCCGGCGGTCCGCACGGGCGCGGCGGCCGCAGCCGCCGGAACCGCGGCGTAGCTCCAGCCGATGGTGAGCGCAGCAACGGCGACGAGCCTGATCAGTCGTCTCATTCCAAACCCCCTGGTAGCTCGAAAGGCAACATCGCGACCCTAACCCGCCCCTTCCCAAGCGCGGTTTAAGCGCGACTTAAGACTCGACCTTATGGAGTGCCGGGCGGCGTGTCAAGGGCCCGCTTGAGGAAGACGAGCTCGAGCCCATCGACCTCGTCCATCTGCTCGCCGACCTGCTTGAACCCGAGGTCGCGCACGACCGCGAGCGAAGGCGCGTTGGCCGGCGCGACGGTGGCGAAGACCTCCCGCTCGCCCTGTTCGAATGCCCAGCCGACGAGCGCCGCCGCGGCTTCTTTCGCGTAGCCGCGTCCCCGGAAAGCGCTGAAAACCGTGTATCCGATCTCCGCACGGCCGATCGTTCGCGGCGGGCCGTGGAAACCGCAGTGCCCGGCCACGTATTGCTGGTCGCCACGCAGGACGATGAACCGGGCCATCCAGTCGCGGTTTGACGGCTCGGCCTGCATGCGGTGCAACTGGACGGGTAGGAAACCGGACAGCTCGTCGAGGGTGGGGAACTCCGCGGGAAACGCAAGACCGGCGGCGACCTGGGCCTCGTCGCGCCGGCCGTCGACCAGGGCGCCCACGACCTCAGGGTCTATGGGCACGAGGTCGAGACGCGGCGTGCGGATGGTGTCGGCCACGCCGTGTAACTTTGAGGGCTGGAGGCGCGGGGGTGGCGGGCGGCGGGCGGCGTCCCGCCGAGGTCAGCACCTAGAATGCGTGGTCTGTTCCGGGATAGCTCAACCGGTAGAGCAGGCGGCTGTTAACCGCAAGGTTCAGGGTTCGAGTCCCTGTCCCGGAGCCAA
>CBJLKR010000007.1:0-25567 GCA_966423695.1 uncultured bacterium
GCGAGATCCTGGAGCTGAAGAACACCATCAACACGATGGTCGACCAGCTCAACGCGTTCGGCTCCGAGGTGACGCGTGTCGCCCGAGAAGTGGGCACCGAGGGCAAGCTCGGCGGCCAGGCCGACGTCAAGGGCGTGGCCGGCGTCTGGAAGGACCTCACGGACAACGTCAACTTCATGGCCGGCAACCTGACCAGCCAGGTCCGCAACATCGCCGACGTCACCACGGCGGTGCAGAAGGGCGACCTCTCGAAGAAGATCACGGTCGACGTCCGGGGCGAGATCCTGGAGCTCAAGCAGACGATCAACACGATGGTCGACCAGCTCAACGCCTTCGCGTCCGAGGTCACGCGTGTCGCCCGAGAAGTGGGCACCGAGGGCAAGCTCGGCGGCCAGGCCGATGTGCGTGGCGTCGGCGGCATCTGGAAGGACCTGACGGACAACGTCAACCTGATGGCCGGCAACCTGACCAGCCAGGTGCGCAACATCGCCGAGGTCACGACGGCGGTGCAGCAAGGCGACCTGTCGAAGAAGATCACCGTCGACGTCCGCGGCGAGATCCTGGAGCTGAAGAACACCATCAACACGATGGTCGACCAGCTGAACGCCTTCGCCAAGGAAGTCACCCGCGTGGCCCGCGAGGTGGGCACCGAGGGCAAGCTCGGCGGCCAGGCGAGGGTGGAGGGCGTGGCCGGGACGTGGAAGGACCTGACCGACAACGTCAACACTATGGCGTCAAACCTCACCAACCAGGTGCGCGGCATCGCTCGGGTCGTGACCGAGGTCGCCAACGGCAACCTGCGCGGCAAGCTCACGCTGGAGGCGAAAGGCGAGATCGCCGAGCTCGCCGACACGATCAACGGCATGACCGAGACGCTGGCCGTGTTCGCTCAGCAGGTCACGACCGTCGCCCGCGAGGTGGGCGCCGAGGGCCGGCTGGGCGGCCAGGCGAACGTCCCGGGCGCGGCCGGCACGTGGCGCGACCTCACTGACAACGTCAACCAGCTGTCGGCGACGCTGACGACGCAGGTGCGCGCCATCGCCGAGGTGGCCACGGCGGTCACGAAGGGCGACCTGACGCGCTCCATCCGCCTCGACGCGAAGGGCGAGGTCGCCAACCTCAAGGACAACATCAACGAGATGATCAACAACCTCCGCGACACCACGGAGAAGAACCAGGAGCAGGACTGGCTGAAGACCAACCTGACCCGGTTCACTCGCATGCTCCAGGGCCAGCGCGACCCGATGGCCGTGTCGAAGATGATCCTGTCCGAGCTCGCACCCCTCGTGCACGCGGAACACGGCGCCTTCTACGGCATGGTGCCTGCCAACGGCCGCCCGACGCATTTGGCGTTCCAGGCCGGCTACGCGTACAAGCCGCGCAAGAACCTGGGAGCGGAGTTCGGCCTCGGCGAGGGCCTCATCGGCCAGTGCGCGCTGGAGAAGAAGCGCATCGTGGTAACGAACGTCCCCAGGGACTACATCAAGATCAACTCGGCCCTCGGGGAGGCAGATCCGGCGAACATCGTGGTCCTGCCGGTCCTGTTCGAAGGCGAGGTGCGCGCCGTCATCGAGCTCGCCTCGTTCCAGGCGTTCAGCCCGACGCACATCGACTTCCTCGACCAGCTGGCGGAGAGCATCGGCATCGTGCTTAACACCATCGAGGCCAACTCGCGCACGGAGGACCTGCTCACGCAGTCGCAGTCGCTGGCGACTGAGCTGCAGAGCCAGCAGGACCAGCTGCAGAGGACGAACGAGCAGCTGGCGGAGAAAGCCAGCCAGCTCTCCGAGCAGAACGCCGAGATCGAGCGGCGCAGGCGAGAGGTCGAAGCGGCGAAGGCGCTGGTCGAGGAGAAGGCCGAACAGCTGGCGCTGACCTCTCGCTACAAGTCGGAGTTCCTCGCCAACATGTCGCACGAGCTCCGCACGCCGCTGAACAGCCTCCTGATCCTTGCCCAGGAGCTGGCCGCCAACCCCGACGGCAACCTCTTGGCCAAGCAGGTCGAGTACGCGACCATCATCCGGTCGTCGGGGACCGACCTGCTGAAGCTCATCAACGATATCCTCGACCTGTCCAAGATCGAGTCGGGCACCGTTGCCCTGGACATCAGCAGCTGGCCCCTCGCGGAGCTGCGGCCGATGCTCGAGCGGACCTTCCGGCACGTCGCCGAGGCGACCAAGCTCGCCTTCACGATCGACCTGCGGCCTGGCTTGCCGGAATCGATGCTGACCGACCCGCAGCGGTTGCAGCAGATCCTCAACAACCTCCTGAGCAACGCGTTCAAGTTCACCGAGAAAGGCAAGGTCGAGTTCGTCGCTGAGACAGTGACCGCCGGATGGAGCCCGTCCAACGACACGCTAAACCGCGCCGGCGGCGTCGTCGCGTTCCGCGTCCTGGACACGGGCATCGGCATCGCGGTCGAGAAGCAGCAGTCGATCTTCGAGGCGTTCGCCCAGGCCGACGGCTCGACGAGCCGCAAGTTCGGAGGCACGGGGCTCGGCCTCTCGATCTGCCGGGAGCTGACGCGGCTGCTTGGCGGCGAGATCGGGCTCCAGAGCGAGCCGGGCGTTGGCAGCATCTTCACCGTCTTCCTGCCGGTGGTCGCACCGTCGCCGCAGCGCCGCAATGACGTCATCGAGCAGCTCGAGGCGCACGCCGCGGACAGCGCCGACACGCGCATGCTCGTGACGGCGGGCAACGGGCGCTGGCAGGCGGAACCGGCGGTCGAAGGCAATGGCGCGGCACACTCCGACGGCAACGGCGCCGAGGCCGTGAAGTCGCTGCTGGTCGTCGAAGACGACCCGGTGCAGCGCAGCTACATCGCGGAGCTGATGGCGCCGTCGAACACCCGGACGACCGCCGTCGCGACCGGTGACGAGGCTTTGCAGCTTCTCGCCCGCGAGAGGTTCGACTGCGTGGTCCTCGACCTCGGCCTGCCCGGGATGTCCGGCTGGCACGTGATCGAAGCGCTGAAGGAAAGCCGGGCCCTGGGCTCGACACCGCTGCTCGTGTACACGGCCAAGCAGCTCACGCGCCGCGAGGAGATCAAGCTCGGCAAGGCGGCGCGCACGATCGTGATCAAGGACGCGCGGTCGCCCGAACGGTTGAAGCAGGAGATCGCGGCCATCCTCACCGATCGCGCAGAGAACGGTGGGCCCGAGATAGAGCTGCCCGTCAACGGCGCGGAGCCGCCGAGCGACCTGCTTGCCGGCAAGAAGGTGCTCGTCGTCGACGACGATATTCGCAACATCTTCGCCCTGACCGCCCTCCTCGAGCGCCAGGCGATGGAGGTCGTCTCCGTCGATTCGGGCCAGGAGGCGCTCGACGCCGCCGTCGGTGGCGCCGAGTTCGACATCGCCCTGGTCGACGTGATGATGCCGGAGATGGACGGGTACGAGACGATGACGAAGATGCGCGCGTTGCGCGCCTTCGCCGACCGCCCGATCATCGCGCTGACCGCGAAAGCCATGAAGGGCGACCGCGAGAAGTGCATCCAGGCCGGCGCCTCCGATTACATCGCCAAGCCCGTCAACAGCTCGCACCTGCTCGCCATGCTCAGGTCCTGGCTCGCGCGATGAGCCGGGCCCCCGCCGCGGAGAACACCGACGACGCGGCGAGCGAGCTCGAGGAGATCGAGATCCGGCTTCTCCTCGAGGGCGTGCACCTGTGCTACGGCTACGACTTCCGCGAGTACACACCGACCGCGATCCGGCGCAGCATCGTGACCGGCATGGCGCGGGAGAACGCGCGCACCATCTCCGCGTACCAGGACCTCGTGCTCCACGACGCCGGCTGCATGCAGCGTTTCCTCGGCATGGTCGGCGTCAACGTGACCGGCATGTTTCGCGACCCGGAGCTCTTGCGCGCCGTGCGTGAGGAGGTGGCGCCGCTGCTCGCCACGTATCCGTCCGCCCGCGTCTGGGTCGCCGGTTGCGCCAGCGGCGAGGAAGCGTTCGCCTTCGCCATAGTCCTTCGCGAGGAAGGCGTCCTGGACCGCTGCACGATCTACGCGACCGACCTCAACGAGGACATGCTCGCGATCGCCCGCGTTGGCGCTTACCCGCTCGACAAGGTCCGGAAGTACGAGGATGGTTACCGGCTCTCCGGCGGGAAGGGCGCGCTCAGCGACCACTACACCGCGTCGAGCAGGATGGCGCGGTTCGACCCTGTTCTGCAGCGCCGGATCACGTGGGCGCCGCATAACCTCGTCACCGACGGTTCCTTCAACGACTTTCACCTCGTCGCCTGCGCCAACGTTCTGATCTATTTCCGCGCGTCGCTCCAGCAGCGAGCGCATCGCCTCCTCTACGACAGCCTCGTCCGCGGCGGCCACCTCGCGCTCGGCAGGCGCGAGTCGCTGCTGTACTGCGCCGACCGGGAGCACTACGTCCAGGTGCGCGACGGCGTCAACCTGTTTCGCAAGACGAGATGGTGACGTCGGCGCGGACCGCGGCGGAGCGCGGAGAGTCACTGGGCTCTCGGGGGCGGGGGAAGGTCGGCATCCTCATCGTCGACGACGACGCGACCAAGCGCTTCGCCCTGCGCACGATCCTGGCTCCGCTGGACGAGGACGTCGTCGAGGCGTCGTCAGGGGCGGACGCGCTGCGCCACCTGCTCCGGCACGAGTTCGCCGTCGTCCTGCTCGACGTGAGGATGCCGATCATGGACGGGTTCGAGACCGCGCAGCTCATCCGCCAGAGGCCGCGCTCGGAGCTGACGCCGATCATCTTCGTCACGGCGCTCGACCAGGCGGAGACGGACATGAGCCGCGGCTATAACCTGGGCGCCGTCGACTTCGTCTTCGCGCCCGTCGTCCCAGCGATCATGCGCGCCAAGGTCAGCGTCTTCGTCGAGCTGTACCGGGCGCAGCAGGAGTTGAGGCGCTATCGGGCTCAGCTCGAGACCCTTGTCCAGGAGCGCACGATCGCCCTCACCGCGATCAACCGCGAGCTCGAGGCGTTCAGCGCATCGATCTCGAACGACCTCCGCGCGCCGCTCATGGCATTCGACGCCCTGAGCAAGACACTGCTCGACGACTACGGCGACCGCCTCGACGGCAAGGCCGCACGCCAGCTGAAGAAGATGCGCGACGCGAGCCGGCGCATGAGCGGTGTGTTCGACGGCCTCGAGTCGCTGTTCCGGCTCACCGCCGGCGAGATCCACCGCGAGGACGTCGACGTCAGCGCGTTGGCCAACGAGATCGTCGCCGAGATGCGCAAGTCACACCCGTCGCGGCCGGCGGAGGTGGAGGTCGAGCCGGGAATCGTGGTCAGCGGTGACAGGCGCCTGCTCCGCGTTCTGCTTTCCTCGCTGCTGGACAACGCCTTCAAGTTCAGCTCCCGCAAGGCGAAGACGCGAGTGGTCGTCGGCCAGGAGACCGTGGACGGCGAGCACCGGGTGTTCGTCAAGGACAACGGCGTCGGCTTCGACATGATCGACGCGCATCGCCTGTTCGGAGCGTTTCAGCGTCTCCACAGCGCGAGCGAGTTCGCCGGAGCCGGCATCGGGCTGGCGACGGCCCGGCGGATCGTGAACCGGCACGGCGGCCGGATCTGGGCCGAGGGGGCCGTGGGGGAAGGTACGACCGTCTACTTCGTCCTCTAGGGCGGGGGAGCCACAACTCCACTCGTCGTCTCGGCGGGCTCCGGGCGTTTTAGAAGTGGCATGTCCGCTCGCCGCGTCCACCCGATGACCGTCTTCTGGGCCGCCTGCATGATCGCCGGCCTGGTCTTCCTCACGTCCTTCGCCTACGGCATGTGGAACGGGCACGCCGAGCAGCAGCGCATCGACCGCCAGTGGCAGTACGTCATCGGCACCCGCGACTCCGCGCCGCGGGCCGTCGACTCGAGGCTCAAGCAACCTGTTGCCGGCATCGACTTCGCCATCCGGATCCCCAAGCTCAACTACTACGCGGCCATCCGCGAGGGCGTCGACAGCGGCGTCCTGTACTCCGGCCCCGGTCACTATCCGGGCACTCGCTGGCCCGGCGACCCGGGCACTGTCGGGGTGGCTGCGCACAACGTGTACTGGATCAACTTCCCGCAGCTGGTCAGGGGCGACGAGATCGACCTGGAGACGCGCTACGGGTTGTACCGGTACGACGTGACCTGGACGCAGATAGTGAATCCGGACGACAGGACGGCGCTCGTCACGGACGAGAACGGCTACCACCTGACGCTGACGACGTGCTGGCCGCTGTGGGCCGGCGCGTTCGCGACGCAGCGCTACATCATCCACACCGACCAGTTGTGGCCGGTCCCGATGCGCCCCGGTTACACGTAGGTCGCGGCCGACCTAGCGCGCTTCGAGGTGGAGGTCGATCAGCGGCGCGCCCTGCTGCTGACCCGCGACGAAGATGACCGTACCCTCGGCGACCCAGATAGTCAGCGTCTGCGACCCATTGATGAAGTTCTGGTTGCCGCCGAGCCTGCCGTGCACGTAAGGCGGCAGTGCGTCAGGCGCCTTGTCCTTCTTACCCACCGTGCCCGCGAGCGTGACGTTGACGTTCGAGGTGAATGGAACCCGGACGGACACGCCGATCCCGATCGCCGCGTTGAACAGGCTGAGGATTAGACCGACGGTGAGCACGATGATGACGCTCGCGCATCCGCCGCCGCAGCCACCGCGGCCCGACCAGCGTCGCGAACGTCTGTCGTCGTCCAACCCGGTTAGATTGTGTACCTAAACGTACCGAGGCGGCAGAGCCGTTCCTACTTCATGGGCACAGAACACGTGAAGCTTGGCATCCTCGTCTGGTCCCAGTACACCGACTGGCCCGCACTCCGCGACACGGCGACCAGAATCGACGAGCTCGGCTTCGACGCGCTCTGGACCTGGGATCACCTCTATCCCATCTTCGGCGACCCGCACGGCCCGATCTTCGAGGGCTACCTGACCCTTGCTGGATGGGCCGCGGCGACAAGCCGCGTGAGCCTTGGCCTCCTCGTCGGAGCGAACCCTTTCCGCAACCCCACACTGGTCGCGAAGATGGTCACGACCCTCGACCACATCACGGGCGGACGCGCGATCCTCGGCATCGGGGCGGCATGGTTCGAGCTCGAGCACCTGGAATGCGGGTTCGATTTCGGCAGGAGCGTCGGCGAGCGCCTGGACTGGCTCGACGAGGCCGTCGGAATCATGCGTGGCATGCTCGATGGGAATCGCCCCAACGGTGAGCGGTTCTACTCCGCGCGCGAGGCCGTCAACGAGCCGCGGCCGGTGCAGCGGCGGCTGCCGATCCTCATCGGCGGTGGCGGCGAGCGGAAGACGCTGCGCATCGTCGCCCGGTACGCGGACATGTGGAACGTAGGTGGCTCGGTCGAGGAGGTCAGGCACAAGGACGAGGTCCTGCGCCGGTGGTGTAACGAGGTTGGACGGGATGAGACCGAGATCGAGCGCACGCTGTTGCCGGGAGTGGTGGTGATTCGCGGCTCCGAGCGCGAAGCCCGCCGGCACGTGGACGAGATCCGCCGCGTAAACCGCGGGTGGACCGGAGAGCCGCAATTGGTTGGCACCTCCGACCAGATTGTCGAAGGCCTGGCGCCGTACCTGGACGTCGGTTTCCGGACGATGTATTTCGACCTTCCGCCACCGTTCGACTCCGAGACCCTGGAACGGCTGTCAGGCGAGGTTCGACCCCGCCTCGAGTCCAGGCTGGGTGAGACTAACCGCCCGCGATCGCGCCGATGATCAGGAACGGCTCCCTGCCGTCCGCCACCTCGCGCGGGAGCTCCTGGTCCGGCGATTCGTCCGAAAGGTCTTCCTCGCAGGCGAAGAAGCGGATCATCGGCCGCCGCTTCTTGGTCACATGGTCGCGGACGGTCCCGACCAGCGCCGGGTGCCCGGCCTCGAGCGCGTCGAGCACCGCGCGCTGAGTCACAGGGCCGTCGACCTTGACCTCGACGACCCTGCCCACGCCCGCGAGGATCTGCAGGTTGCGCGGAAGCACGACCTGGATCACTCGAGCGTCTGCACCTCCACGCTCAGCACCGGCGGCAGGTCGTGCACGATCGCGTTCCACGAGTCGCCTCCGTCCGGGGAGACGTACACCTGGCCGCCGCTCGTGCCGAAGTAAACACCGCACGGGTCGAGCGCGTCGACGTCCATGGCGTCGCGCAGCACGTTGACGTAGCAGTCTTTCTGAGGCAGACCCTTGCTCAACGCCTGCCAGTCGTCGCCTCCGGTCTTGCTCCGATAGACCCTCAGCTTGCCGTCGGGCACGAAGTGGTGCGAGTCGCTCGTGATCGGGATCACGTAGACGGTGTCGGGCTCGTTGGAGTTGATGTCGATGACGAACCCGAAGTCGGTCGGCAGGTTGCCGCTCACCTCGCGCCAGTTGTCGGCCGAGTCGTCGGTGCGCATCACGTCCCAGTGTTTCTGCATGAACAGCGTGTTCGGCCGGGCGGCGTGCATGGCGATGCGGTGCACGCAGTGGCCGTTCTCGGCGTCGGGGTCCGGAAGGTAGTTGGACTTGAGGCCCATGTTGCGCTGCTGCCAGGTCTTGCCGCCGTCCCCGCTGCGAAACACACCGGCCGCCGAGATGGCGATGAACATGCGCTGCGCGTTGGTGGGGTCGATGACGATCGTGTGCAGGCACAGGCCGCCTGCGCCCGGCGCCCAGTCCGACGCCGTGTGGTAGTGGCGCAGCCCAGGGAGCTCGTGCCACGAGGTGCCTCCGTCCGTGGTCTCGAAGAGCGCCGCGTCCTCGACGCCCGCGAAGACGTGGTCGGGGTCCTCGAGCGACGGTTCGAGGTGCCAGACGCGCTTGAACTCCCAGGGATGCGGCGAGCCGTCGTACCACTTGTGCGGGCCCGGCGTGCCTTCGTACTGGAACTGGTTGCCGACGGCATCCCACGTCTTGCCGCCGTCGGTCGAGCGCTGCAGGACCTGGCCGAACCACCCGCTCGACTGCGACGCGTAGATGCGGTCGGGGTCGGCCGGCGAGCCCTTGAGGTGGTAGACCTCCCAGCCCGCGAAGTGCGGCCCCTCGACCTTCCAACTCTTGCGCGAGCCGTCGGAAGTCAGCACGAAGGCGCCCTTGCGGGTGCCCACCAGCACACGAACTGCACTCATAGCTTCACCCCTGATGACTAACGCAAGCTGCGATCACGACCTGATAGACCGGCCGCAGCCCTAAAACTAATCGGTCGCGACAGATCTCGAGGCGGCCTGCGGCGCCGCCGCCCCGTCGGAGGAGGCGCCGTCGAGCGATGTGGCCGCGCCTTCGGCACCGCTCAGGGCCGGGAGCTGGAACGTGAATGTGCTGCCCTTGCCCTCGACGGACGCGACGGTGATGTCGCCGCCCTGGAGCCGGGCGAGCTGGCGGGCGAGGAAGAGTCCGAGACCGGTGCCCTTCAGGTGCTCGGTCCGCGGCGTGATCACGCGGCCGAACCTCGTAAACAGCGTGGCCATCCCTTCGCGAGGGATGCCGAGTCCCTCATCGGTGACCACGACCTTGGCCGTGCCCGCCCGGGCACGCACCTGGACCGTGATCGTGCCGCCATCGGGCGAGTACTTGATCGCGTTGCTGAGCAGGTTGGAGACGATCGTCTTCGTGCGGTCGGGATCGACCTGGACGCGCACACGGCGCTCGGCGAGCTCCAGCACGAGGCGGTGGTTCGCCTCGAGAAGTGGCATCACGCCATCAGCCGCGGCGCGTGTGATGTCGCGCAGGTCGGCCTCGACGGCGTGGAGGGTGACGGCGCCGTCCTCCAGCCGGGCCGCCTCGATCATCTCTTCGATCAGATCGTTCATCTCCATGACCTTCGCGCCCATGGTCCGGGCCGCCTGACGGCCTCGTTCGTTGAGCTCGCCGAGGATGCCGGTCTCGAGCATCGAGACGTAGCCGCGGATCACCGTCACCGGTCCGCGCAGCTCGTGTGATGCAAGGTTGAGGAATTGCGTCTTGTTGCTCTCGAGCGCGGCCATCCGCTCGGTCACGCGCGCGCGCTCCATGCCCGCGGAGACGGAGTTGGCGTAGGCGCGGAGCTGCAGGATCTCCTCCGACCCGAACAGCGGCGTGAACGGCCCGGCGAGGACGGCGAGCGTTCCCTTCCCTTCCGACAGGTGAAGTGGCGCGATCACAATCCGCCTCGACCTCGTCGTGGTGTCCCTCGAATGCTCGGCCAGGAGCCTGGCGGCGTCAGCCTTGTCGATGCCCGTCGTGGCGATGATCTTGCCCGCCGGATCGGCGGCGAAGCCCGCGCGTGCGCCGACCATGCGCACGGCCCAGTAGACGCCGCGCTGCGCGATCTCAGAGCGCTCCGGGCTGAAGATCAGCAGGTCCTGCATCGCCGCCCGGACCTGGTTCTCCTCTCCCATGCGCCAGACCCGGCGAAGGAGCGCCGGTGGCGCGAAGCTCACGTAGATCACCGGCACGGTCAGCAGGACGACCAGGTTGGTGGCGAGCTGCGCTCCGGGACTTCGCACTGCGTTGCCCCCGATCACGGTGACGAAGAGCACCACGATGATGACGGCGAAGCCGAAGCTCAAGAACCGGAGCCGGGCGCTCTGGACCGAGGGCAGCCCGTAACTCGCCAGCCAGAAACGGACGATCGGCTCGCCCGTGAACACCGCCCAAGGAATGACCACGGCCAGGCCGACGAAGGTTGCGACCGACGGTGGCGGATGCTGGAACAAGACCTGGTCGACGAGCCCGATGACGATGGCGACAGCGAGCAGGCCGTACGCCGAGGCCAGCACGCGGGGCTGCAGCGGCATGAGCTCGTGGCGGAAAAGGAGAACAAAGAAACCCGACAGCAGAAAGAGGACGATGCTGAGCGCCGAAAGCCATTGGATCGGGTGGTCCTGGCTCTGGAATCTGCCCAGCACCGACACGATGGCAAGCGAGATGAGCGCCCCGGCGAGCATCGCCTGCGTGCGCGTCCGGTCGCGGTACCAGCGATAAGCGATCGCCGCGCCGAGGAGGACGAAGCCCGCGACGGTGAGGACCTGGAGGATCGTTACGGCCTGGGTCACGAGTCTCCCCGCCCACGCCCCCGACCCATCTCCGCCCACTTCGGGATCTGGGCGGAGATATCGGAAGGCGTGACGCGCGACTTCACGAGGTATTCGACCGCGCCGAGCTCACGACCACGGTCGATCATCGACGGCTCGCCGTAGTTGGAGAGGATCACCACCGGCGGGTGAGCGGGGAACCTCTCGTTCAGCACCTGCAGGACCTCGAAGCCGCTGCGGTCGGGCAGCAGCAGGTCGAGCAGGACGACGTCGGGCGTCGAGCCCGAAAGCGCGGAGAACGCCACCTCGCCGGTCGTCGCCACGGTCACGGTGTAGCCGTCGTGCTCGAGCTGGAACCGATACATCTCGGCGATCGACGGATCGTCCTCGATCATCAGCACGTGGATCGCTGACGGCTGCGCGCTCTTGGCCCGCACCGGGGCGAACGGCAAAGGAAGAGCAGAACCATGCGCGTAGCCCGCGTAGTCTGGAAACCACTGGACGTGCACCAGGTGCGGTTCGATCACCGGCCTGGGCGCCCCCGACCCTTTAGCAGTGCCACCCAGAGGAGATCATAATGTTCGGTTTTGCGGCGGCGCCACAGAAGCGGCAGCACAATGGAGAGGAGCCGGGCGCAGTCGTAAACTTTTGTTAGCTTTGTAATCGGGGGCGAGGGATTTCTTGGCTACGGCTAGCCCGTTCGGCCCGGCGCTGCGTGACCTGCTCGACGGCCTGAACGCCGCGACGCAGCAGCTCGTCCGCGCGGGCGATCCGGCGGAGGTCGCGCAGCGGGCCGCAGACCTTGCGCTGCGGCTCACGGGATCGACGGGCGCAGTCGTCGCGCTCGGCTCACGTGAGCGCGGCTTCGACCGCTACTTTCGCCGCTCCGAGGATCGCGCCCGGTCCCTCACCGACGCGGCGGTCCTGGAGCTCATCTCCGCCGCGGGGTTCGGCGCGACGCCGAGACGCCGCGAGCGCGGTCGTGCGGCAGTCCTGGCGGCCGAGCTGAAGTCCCGCGGTGACAGCGTCGGGGTAGTCGTCGTGACGCGCGCGGCGGAGTACACGCAGACCGAGCGCGTCGCGCTCCAGATCTTCGCCTCCTACGTCGCCCTCGCGATGACGGGCGCCACGCGATCCGACGAGCAGGCGCGCAGCGTGGAGCGCGTCGAGCGAGCGCACGAGCAGGCCGTCGAGATCCTCACAACGGTGTCGTCGCACGCCGCCAAGGGCGAGACGTTGAGCGAGTTCTATCGCCGGCTCGCGCGAACCGTCGGCGAGCTGGTCGGCGCCGGGCGCGTGCTGTTCTGGCGGCTCGGCCCCGACATGATGCTCACGCCGCTTGCAGGCGGCGGTTACCGGATCGATGAACGCAACCTCGTCCGGCTCAAGCCGGCGCGGTGCGACCCCGGCGGCGACGACCTCGCGAGCCGCGTCGTGTTCAAGGACTTCATCTTCCGCGCGAGCAGGACTGACGTATCGAAAGAGTTCGCCTACGTGCTCGACGCCCTCGGCGTCGCCAGCGCGATCAGCGTGCCCTGGCGCGCGGGGGACGAGCGGCTCGGCCTCGTCGCGGCCTACGACTCGACTCGACCGGGCGGCTTCTCCCGCGAGGACACCTGGGTGCTGCAGAAGGCAGGGCTGGCGGCCGGGCTCGTGACACGCTTGTGGCACACGCAGGAGGACCTGCGCAAGACGGTCGACAGGCTGACGAAGGTCGACAGCGCGCGGCAGATGCTGCTCAGGAACATGACCACGGTCGTCGAGAAGGAGCGCAAGCGATTCGTCAGCGAGCTGCACGACGACGCGCTCCAGAAGCTCACCGCAGCAGAGCTCGTGCTCGCGCGGCTGGCGCCTGGATCTCCGGTCGACGCCGCCCAGCACCAGCGCCTGATCACCCTTCTCGAGCAGATGGAGAGCTCATTGCGACGGCTCGTCTTCGAGGTCCGGCCGCCGGCCCTGGAAGGTCCCGGCGGGCTGGCGCAGTCGATTCGCGACCGGCTTGCCATGCTGGCCGGGACCGGGATCACCGCCCATGCGGAGCTCGACCTGCCCAGCGAGATGGGAATCGACGTAAGCGCCATGGTCTTTCGCCAGGTCGCCGAGGCGATCGGCAACGTCGAACGTCATTCGCGCGCGACGACCATCAACGTCTCGGTCTCGGCCGTCGACGGCGGCGTCCTGGGCGTGATCGAGGATGACGGCCAGGGCTTCGTCGTCGCCGAGCGGAGCAACCTTCCCGGCCACCTAGGGTTGCTCGCGCTGCGCGAGCGGGCGCTCATGGCCGGCGGCCGCTACAAGATCGAGAGCGAGCCCGGCAGGGGCACGCGCATCGAGTTCTGGATCCCGCTCGAGCAATAGCGCCCGGGCTGAGGTTACGACCGGCCGGCCAGGTCCGCCCGCAGGCGCTCGCCCATCGCGAGCAGCACCTTCACCATCAGCCCGTCGTTGGCCTTGATCGCGTCCCGGAATTGAGCGTGGCTCATCACGTACAGGCGCCCGTCGGTCAGCGTCGTGACCGTCGCCGTCCCGGCCCCGCGGTCGATCATGCTGATCTCACCGAAGAACTCGCCGGGGTTGATCACCCGCCGGCGCTTCCCGTCGATCTTGACCTCGGACGTGCCTTCGAGCTGGATGTAGAACGTGTCCCCCGGGCGGCCCTGGCGGATGAGCGTCTTGCCCGCCGGAACGTTGACCTCGTCCCCTTCACGGGCGATGAACTCGAGCTCTTTGCGCGTGCAGCGCGCGAAGAGCGGGACCCGCCCCAGGGCGCTCAGCTTAGGATCGGCCACGGCCATATTGTGATGGCACGCCGATGATCCGGGCATGCACCGTTTGCGGTCTTCCGCTCCCTGAAGGGGCCCGATTCTGCCCCAACTGCGGCGCGGCCGCCGGGCCTTTGGTCGAGACCGAGGAGCGGAAGATGGTCACAGTCCTCTTCACCGACCTGGTCGAGTCGACCCGCTTGGCCCAGCGCTTCGACGCCGAGCGAGCTCGCGACCTCCTGGGCCGGTTCTTCGACGCCGCTTCCGAGGAGCTGGTCGACCTGCGGGGCCGCCCAGAGAAGTTCATTGGCGACGCCGTGATGGCGGTGTTCGGTCTTCCGAGCGTCCACGAGGACGATGCCCTGCGCGCGGTGCGAGCGGGACTGGCCATCCGCGAGCGGGTGCGCCGGCTCGGCGAGTCGCTGGGACTGCCCGCTCCGCTCGAGGTGCGGACGGGCGTCGAGACAGGTGAGGCGGCGGTCGGGCGCGCGCCGACGGGGCAACTGCTCGTGACCGGACCGGTGGTGAACATCGCGGCGCGGCTGCAGTCCGCGGCGCAGCCGGGGCAGGTGCTCGTCGGCCCGACGACCTTCGTCCTGACGAACGCCAACGTTGCCTTCGGGCGGCGCCGGCGTGTGCGCGCCAAGGGCTTCGACGTCTCCCTCGACGCCTACCCCGTCGAAAACCTGACGCCGCGCTCGGCGCGCCGGACTATTCCGTTTGTCGGCCGGGCGAGCGAGCAGGCCATCCTCGGCCAGAGCCTCGGGCTTGCGAACACGACCGGCAGGCCTGTCCTCGTGACGGTCGTGGGTGAGCCTGGCATCGGCAAGTCGCGCCTGGCCGACGAGCTCGCCGCAGGCGTCAGCGCCGCGGTCATGATCTTGCGCGGCCGCTCGCGTGCGCAGACCGACACGGCGACATTCGCGCCCGCAGCGCGGGTGATCGCCGAGGCCGCCGGCATCGGGCCACGCGACGAGGCCGACACCGTGCGGCGGCTGCTGAGCGAGCTGGCCGGGAGGACGGCGTCTGACTCGGCCGCACGCACCGCCCAGCGCCTTGGGCTGCTGTTCGGCGTCTCCGAGCCGGTCGACGAGACCGCTTTCGTGCCGGAGGTGCAAGCGGGATTTGTGGCTGTGGTCGACGGCCTGTCGCGCGAACACCCGGTGCTGCTGTTGTTCGAAGACGTGCACACGTTCAAGGCGCCGATGCTCGACCTCGTCGAGAGGCTGGGCGCCCATGCCTCCGGGCCACGGAGTGCCCTCATCCTCGCGCTCGCGCGACCCGAGCTTCTCGACGAGCGCCCCAACTGGGGCGCCGGCGGCAACTCCGTTCTGATCCGCCTGGACGCGCTTTCGAGGGACGAGTCGGTGCAGCTCGCCCGGGCCGCAGGCGGCGGCCGGATCGACGAGGCCGAGGCGCTCGAGATCGCGGAGCGCGCCGGCGGCAACCCGTTCTTCATCATCGAGACCACCGGCATGCTCATGCCCGGGGGGCCTTCGGCCGACGGCCGCGGCGCTCGCACCGTGCCGCCGACCGTCCAGGCCGTCGTCAGCGCCCGCCTCGACGCGCTGCCCGCGCGCCTTCGTGACCTGGCGCGCCACGTTTCGGTGTTCCGGTATGGCTTCGACCTCGGAGAGCTCGATGTCGTCGACCCCCAGGCGACGCCGGAGGAGGTGAGGGAGCTCGAGGACTACGAGATCGTCGTCCGCGACCCCGAGCCGGACGCGCCGCAGCGCTGGCGTCTGCGCCACTCGATGCTGAAGGACGTCATCTACGCGAGCCTCGCCAAGCGCGACCGCGAGCGCCTGCACCTGCGGGTGGCGCAGTACCTCGAAGAGACAGGCCATCCCTCGTTCGCGGCCGACCACTTCGAGCTGGCCGCGCTCGCCGCGCTGGACCTCAACCCGAACGACCGCACGCTCGCGGAGCGCGCGTGCGACGCGCTTCTGTTCGCCGCCGATCGCGCGCGCCGGCGGATGGAGAGCCGTTCGGCGATCGACCGCTACGAGCGCGCGCTGGTGCTGGCGGGTCCGGACGATCGCTGGGGGGCGCGCGAGGCGAGGATCCTGGCCGGCAAGGGCGAGTCCCACTACTGGCTGGGCGAGTACGAGGCGGCGCGGCTGTCGCTCGAGCGCGCGGTCGAGCTGGGTGAGGAGCACGGCGATCCGTTCGCGCTCGCGCTGGCGCTCCGCTTCCTCGGCGACATCGCGATCAACTTCGAGGGCGACGTCAACAAGGCGGAGCGGCTGCTCGCGCGCTCACTGGAGTCCGCCAAGACGCTGGGCGACCGGTGGGCGGTGGTCCGGTCGCTGCTCTTCGCCGGCTGGGTGCCGTGGACACGCGGGCGCTACGACGAGGCCGAGGTGATATGGCGCCGGGTCCTAGACTCGGCCGATCCGAAGGACTACTGGGCGCGTGTCCGGGCTCTGACCGCGCTCTCGGTCAACCACTCGGACAAGGGCGATCGCGAGGGCGCCCTCCTGCTGATCGACGAGGCGAGCGAGCTGGCCGAGACGTCGGGCGATCGCTTCAGCCTGGGCAACACATCGGTCCAGAAGGCGCGCGCGCTCGACGACCTCGGACGCGCCGAGGACGCGTTGCCCTGCTTTGATGCCGGGATCGCGGTCTTCAGTGAGCTCGGCGCGAGGTGGGAGATCGCCGACGCCCGCGCCGCGCGAGGCATCGCCAAACGCAACCTCGGGCGGCTGGACGAGGCCGAGGAGGATCTCCGGGCCGCGATCCGACTCGCCGAGGAGCTCGGCGACCGCCAGCTGCCGCAGTGGACGCTGCGCAACCTGGCCAGGGTGGCCGAGCTGCGTGGGGACGCCGCCGCGGCCGAGGAGCTCCTGCGGCGCTCGCGCGACGCGGAGTCGCGCGGACCGCACTGAACGTCAGGGAGTGGCCGGATTCGCAGCCAGTGCCGGCTCTCCTGCGGCCGACTGACGCGAGGGCACCGCGACGACCGCGATGAGGCCCGCGGCGGCAACGACGACCGTCGCCGCGAGGAACATGACGCGCGCGCCGAGCGCCCCGTAGACTACGCCGCCACCCAGGGCGCCGGCGATCGGCGCGACGCCGAAGAGCACCGACTTCATCAGCGCCTGGCCCGTCGCGCGCAGCCTCGCGGGCGTCAGCTCGTTGACGATAACGACCGCGGCCACGTACGTCAGCGCGAACGCGACGCCGACGGCGAGCTTCAGCAACGCGGCGAGGAACGCGCTCGACACAAATGCCCACGCCACGAAGATCACAAGGTAGATGGCGCACCCGATGGCAAACAGCGCGCGGTGCGTGAAGTACCGGGTCAGGACATGGGTGTAGCCCATGGTGGGGATCTCGGTCAGCCCCTGGAAGGCGGCCGCTGCGCCGACCAGGAGCGCGCCGCCCCCCAGGTCGCTGATCTGCAGCGTGAGGAAGTTCTGCGTGGCGGCTAGGGACACGCCGAGGCAAAGGCAGCTCGTGAGGAACCACGCCATCGCCACCGGCACGGCGGCCAGGTGCAGGGAAGGCCGCGCTCCGGTCGACACGGCCGTCTCGCCCGTCAGCGCCTCGGGCTCGGAGCGGATCGTGCGCCACACCCACAGCCCGAACAGGAGCGAGAGCGGCGCGTACAGGAAAGGCATGAGCCGCAGGCCGAGGGACTCGTAAACGGCGCCCGAGACGATCACCCCGACGGCCCACCCGGCGCTCATGCGCAGGCGGATGCGGGCATAGTCCGTGCGGATGGTGACGCGCAGCTTGCGCAGAGTGATCGGGTCTAGCAAGGTCAGCGGCGAGCGCGCAATCGACAGCACGACGATCACGGCGCCGCCGACGCCCGGGCCGGTGAGCGGATCCATGAGCATGGCCGCCGCCGCCGCAGCGATGGTGGCGAAGACGAGAAGGCGCTCAGGCCGTACGTGGCGGTCGGCCAGGTAGGCCCATACGAGGCCCCCCGCCACCGCCGCCAGGGCGGAGGCGGCTAGCACAAGGCCGATCGCCGCCGGGCCCATCCCGCGCTGCAGGAGGTAGAGCGGGATGAACGGCAGCAGCGTGCTGTCGGCGACGCCGCCGAGGACGTAGGCCCGTTTCAGCGCGGTTATCTCGGACCGCGGGCGAAGCACCCGCATAGGTTGCCAAACCCCCGGCTGTTTAGGACCACGATGCTCGCGCTTCGCTGACGCGATCCGCCGGGTTGCGGCTACCTCGAGTAGCCGGCGGCGACGCTTTTCGGTACGACCAGGCGCCAGGCGTCCTCGACGAGCTCCCGC
Organism: uncultured bacterium; assembly: GCA_966423695.1. Taxonomy (GTDB): domain Bacteria; phylum Chloroflexota; class Dormibacteria; order Dormibacterales; family Dormibacteraceae; genus 40CM-4-65-16. The sequence continues at coordinate 17,969 of CBJLKR010000007.1, forward strand.
ATCTCCTTGCCATCGAGCTCCGACATCCGCGCCAGCACCCAGTGGTAGCGCATGTCCGCCTTCGATGGATGCATGAACTTCTGGGGAGAGCCGCCGATGAGCCACTGGCGCTCTTCCTTCGGGAAGGCAAAGCCCATCACTGTGCCGTCCTTCGAGAACGAGACGTAGACGATGCGCCCGACGCGGAACTTGACGCGGCCGCCGACAAGCGCCTCGTAGCTACGAGGCAGCCGGCTCGCCACAGCGCGGACGTCGTCCACCGTCACCATGGATCAGTAGCGGATCTTCGGGTCGACAGCCGTGTAGACCACGTCGACGGTCAGCATCGCGAGGCCGGCCAGCAGCGAATAGAACGTGAACACGCCTGTGACCGTGAAGTAGGCGCGGCCGAGGATGCCGTTCACAAGCTCTGGGCCAAGACCCGGGACGTCGAAGGCTTTCTCGACCACGATCGAGCCCATGAGCGTCGTCACCGCGATCGGCCCCATCATGCTGACGACGGGAACGAGCGCGTTCCGGAGCGCATGGCGCACGAGCACCGCGCGCTCCGCGACACCCTTCGCCCATGCGGTCCGGACGTAGTCCTGGCCGAGCGCTTCGAGCATCGACGCGCGGACCACGCGGGCGACGATGCCGGCCGGCGGTAGCGCGAGCGCGATCGCAGGCATGACCCACTGGATGAGGTCGCCGTGCCACGCGACGTCGATGTAGATCACGCCGCCGCTCCAGCGGTAGAGAAGGGCGTAGAAGAAGTACGAGAGGAACATCGCCCAGACGAAGTTGGGCACCGCGTAGGCGATGCTCGCGCCGACCGTGATCGTGTGGTCGGTGCGCGTGCCGTAGCGCGCCGCCGCCGCCACTCCCGCCCACACGCCGAAGGCCAGCACGAGAGCGATCGCCAGCAGGCCCAGCCGGAGGCTGATCCACGCCTCGCCGAAAAGGAGCGAAGACAGGCCGCCGGCGAAGTAGCTATGGAGCCAGCGGAGGTACTGGACCGGGTAGGGGTCGGTGAGGCCGGCGCGTTCGAGCAGGAGCTGCTCGCGCCGGTCGGTCATGCGGTCGCTGCCGGAGAAGGGGTTGCCGGGCAGTGCGTGCGCGAGGAGGAAGACCGCCGCGCTCAGCACCACCGCGGCGATCACCACGAGCACGAGCCTGCCGGCGATGTAACGCAAGAGCCGCAAGGTCACCCTTCAATCGTCGCGCGCGGAGGCCCAAGGGCGAGTGCAGCGCCCGTCGCCGGCGGCGGTCAGAGTCAGGCGTCGCACCCGCTCCGCGTATCACGAACCTCCTCAGACAGCCGCCCGGCGACTTAACTCTGTCCACGCCTAGTTCGCGGCCAGGAATCGGAGGACCGCATTCGTTGCTGCTTCTGGGTTGGCCACATGCATCACGTGAGAGGCGTTCGGGATCTCGACCTCCTGGGCTTGCGCCAGCGAAGCGGCAATCTCCTTCGCCAGGACTCTCAAGCCCACCGGACTCTGTTGTCCGGTCATGACCAGCGTGGGCACCCGAATCGACCTGGCGTCGCGGGCCGTGAAGGGCACGAAGCCGCCGTCGTTGCGGAATTGCGAAACGTGCGTGCCGGCGTTGAGCTTCATGTGCCGCTTGACCCATGCGGGCAGCGCCTCATAGCCCGCGTTTCCGAGGGCGACCCGGCGGACGAAGATCTCCATGCTCTCCTCCACAGCACCTCGCTTGAGCGCAGCCTCCACCGGCTGCAGGCCCCTGAAGATCATGCCGGCCAAGGCGCGGCCCGTCCGGGGCCTGGTCACCAGGGTCTTCAGCAGGGCCGGCGGGCTCGGCGGCGCGCCGAGGAAGAGCGGGATCACGGGCGGCTCCTGAACCACGAGCCTGCGCACCAGCTCCGGCCGATCCCGTGCCACAACCAGGCAGATGAATCCACCCCAGGAATTCCCGACCAGGTTGGTGGGGCCCAGTTCCAGCTTCTCGATCAGCGCCGCCAGGTCGGTCGCGTGCTGCGCGATCGTGTCAGCCACGCCATCGGGGATCGGCGCGTTCGGCCAGGCGTAGCGCCGGCTGTAAGCGATCGCGCGGTAACGGCGGGAGATCGGCTCCAAGAGCGGCTCCCAGATCGTCAGGTCACTGATCCCGCCATGGACGAAGACGACCGGCTCTCCCGCGCCCTTCTCCACATAGGCGAGGCGGGCTCCATTTATGTCTACGTGCTCGACGCCGGCTTCCAGTTGACGATCGTCAATTGCAATCATGCCCGGAGGCTATTCAGATTCCGCGGCCGGGTCATGACCCGTTCGGGTCATCTTTCGACGATGAACAGTCCCTGTTCCATGGCGAACAGTGCAGCCCCCGCACGGGTGGATATCCCGATCTTGTCGTAGATGTGCTTGACGTGGTTGCGGGCAGTCTCTTCCGAGATGGACAGCTTGCCGGCCACCTGGCGATTGGTGTTTCCGCGGGCCACCAGCCTCAGCACATCGACCTCCCGGTCGCTCAGGCCGGCCGGCCAGTCGCCGCGGGGGCGCCGGTGTCCCGACGCCTCCAGAACTGCGCCGACGGCTTCGCGGTCCAAACGGCCTGTGGCGGCCAAAGCGCGAAGCTCTGCCGCGGCTGTCGGGCCCTTGAGAGGCGGCCGGTGCGGGCGCTCCTCGGTCATCGACTGGTATGCCGCCGCCGCCGCGAGCACCCTTAGGGCCGCCGGTTGGGCGGAAGCGGGAAGGCCGCGGTGATAGCCGCTGCCGTCCAGTCGCTCCTGAGCGCCTGACGCGGTGCGGACCACGCCTTCGAGCGCCGGCGCCCGGCTGACAACCCGGTCGGTGAAGTACGGGTACAGCCGCACCCGCTCCCACTCGGCGGTGGACAGTGGGCCCGCCTTGTCCCAGATCCGGTTGGAAACCGCCACGCGTCCGAGGCCGTGGATTTGGGCCGCCCGCCGGAGCAGCACAGCCTCGTCTTCAGTCATCCGCATGCCCGAGGCGGCCGTCTCGGCCAGCCGGGCGACAGCCGAGCTATGGCCCAGCCAGTAGACCGACTTGAGGTCGACGAAATCTCCGAACGCGCTTGCGAAGGCGTCGAGGCGGGATGCCGGTGCCCAAGGGCGCGGCTCGGGCTCACCATCCAACGCCTCGGGCCAGACCGACTCCTGGTCCAGGCCGGCAAGCAAGACTTTGGCCTCGTTTTCGAAGGTTCGGGCCAGCGCAGGGTCGAGCTCGCGGCCGGCACGCGAACGCACGACCGCGACCGGGTCGTCGCCCAGTCGGAGTGCGTGGACGGCCTCGTAGGCGAGCCGCGCGGCTCTGGCCGCGAATGGAATCGCCTCGCCGCTGATTCGAGCGGGACCGCCACGCCCGTTCCAGTGTTCGAAGAAGGCGCCCAGGCCCTCCAGGACGCTGCCTCCCAGCCCTAGCCGCGAAGCTAGTCGTGCTGCCGCCTCGCAGTGGAAGGCAGCCACGTCCTCTCCGTGAGTTCGGCCGTGCCACATGACGCCGCGCATCCCCTGGAGCCTTGCGCCGACACCCCAGCCTTGCCCGATCCCGGCAGCGCTTCGCAAGATGGCCGGTGGCCGCTCGAAGTCCGTCCCGGCCATCGCTCGCTTCAGTCCGATGTCGTCACCAAACCTGACCCTTTCCTCGTGCGCGGTTGAGGTGCAGCCCGCCGACCAGAGCAGGCCGGTGAAGTAGGTCGCGACCAGTGCGTCGTCTCCCATGCCGGCCTCACGCGCCAGTCTGGTGGCCAGCAGGCAAACGCGAAGAGTGGTCTCCATAGGCACCCCGTTGCCCAGGTCCGCCGCCAGCGAAAGCGCCGCGAGCAGCTCGGCCAGCCGAAGCTGCGGTTGACCAGACGAGCTGGTACGTCCAGCCGGGCCCCTCACTGATCGCACAGCCAAATCATCTCCACGACGAGGCTCAAACGTTCAGAGGGGCGACGCGCGAGCCCACCGACGGGCGCGGCTCAAGCAGTCCTGGCGGGCCGCACTCCGGCGTAGTAGCTGAGCCCTCCCCAGCTCGGAAAAGCCCGGACGAAATCCGGCCGGCCGTCGATCCGCATCCGGCCCGACGAAATGGCCGCGGCGAAGGTGACGCGGCCGCGGTGAACGTCGGTCAGCGTGATGCAGTCGGTCGTCACCACCAGGTCCTCGTCGAGCCCGGGGTGCTTCACGCACACCTCGGATTCGGGACGGTCGATCAGCATCCAGAAACGATCGCGCGGACGGTCAGTGAGGTCAAACCGGACGACCACCCTGGTCGGAGGCGCCTTGTCGGGATCGATGAACTTGGCCCAGCCCCAGAGCACCGTCACGGGGTCGTAGTCACGAGGCCCGAGATCGAGCCAGCGGGCGCCCCAAGTGCCCATCTGGAGGACGACATCGACCAGCTCTTGCCCGGCTGCGGTGAGGTAGTACCGCGATCCGCGTCCGGTCGGGGCCGGAACCCTCTCGATCACCCCATCGTTTTCAAGCGACCGGAGTCTGTGGCCGAGCAGCGTCGACGACATCCGGGGACAGCCCCGCTGGATCTCGCTGAAGCTGTGGCAGCCGAGGTGGATGTTGCGCAGGATGAGTGGGGTCCATCGCTCGCCGAGCACCTCGGTCGCTTTGGCGATCGGGCAGTACTGGCCGTAACCGCGACCCATTGGACCGGAGTCTGACACGACCACGGCCGCACACAACAACAGATTTTGTTGTTGCTTATGCGATGGCCGCGCCGGATGCTGTCGGCCAATGAGGACGATGGCCAATCTGGCCGGCTTCAAGGGCGAGCTGATTCCGCCAGACGATGCTGGATACGAAGACGCCCGCCGGATCTGGAACGGCGCGATTGACCGCCGCCCGGCACTGATCGCGCGCTGCGCAGACGCAGACGATGCGGCGCTGGCCCTGGCCTACGCCCGCAGCGAAGGCCTTCCCGTAGCCGTCCGAGGCGGCGGGCACAACGTCTCGGGATCAGCCCTGAGCGAGGGTGGGGTCGTGATCGACTTCTCGACGCTCAGGAGGGTCGAGGTGGACCCAGAGCGACGCACCGCCCGGGTCCAGCCGGGAGCGCTCTGGGGTGACGTTGACGCGGCGGCGCAGGCTCACGGCCTCGCCACCCCGGCGGGCATCGTCACGCACACCGGCGTCGCCGGGCTGACCGTCGGTGGCGGCTTCGGCTGGCTCAGCCGGCGGTGGGGCCTGACCTCCGACAATCTGCTCTCGGTGCGGATGCTGCTGGCCGATGGCAGCCGCGTCCGCGCCGCCGAGGACGAGAACGAGGATCTGTTCTGGGCGGTCAGCGGCGGCGGCGGGAACTTCGGCATCGTGACCGAGTTCGAGTTCCGGCTTCACCCGCTCGGCACCAGCGTCCTGGCCGGCCCGCTCATGTACCGCGCCGAGCAGGCGGGCGAGGTCCTGGCCCACTATCGCGAGTTCATCGCCGGCGCGCCCGACGAGCTGGCCGTCTATCTGAACCTGCGCAGCGCGCCACCCTTCGAGTGGGTTCCGGAGCACCTGCGGGGAAAGGACGTGCTGCTGGTCATCCCCTGCTACAGCGGCGACCTCGACGAAGGTGAAGCAATTCTGCGTCCCCTGCGCGAGTTCGGTCCCCCGGCCGCGGACCTCGTCCAGCGCAAGCCGTACGCCGCCCACCAGTCGATGTTCGACTCGGGCGTGCCCCATCACTGGGGCTACTACTGGAAGTCGCATTACCTGCCGCCGCTCAGCGACGGCGCCATCGACGTCCTGCTGGAACGCTCATGGCGCAAGAGCTCGCCCGCCTCGTACACCCTGATCTTCCATCTGGGTGGCGCCATCGCGCGTTCGCCCGAGGACTCGTCAGCCGCCAGCGGCCGTGACGCCGCCCATGCCATCAACATCAACGCCGCCTGGCCCGAGGGCGGGCCACACCATTCGGACATCAACTGGTGTCGCGAGTATTTCGCGGCGATGGAACCGCACGCCACCGGCGGCGTTTACGTGAACTTTCTCCACAACGATGAGGGCGAAAGCCGCGTCCGCGCCGCCTACGGCAAGCGCTACGACCGGCTGGCGCGCATCAAGGCCCGTTACGACCCGGACAACGTATTCCGATCGAACCAGAACATCAGGCCGCAGCCATAATCCGCGGCACCGCGACCAGTCAGCCAGTAAGGAACCCGCAAGGTCGACGGAATCATTGATGATGGCGAGGCTGTTTCTAGGACTGTGAACCAGGCCATCGATTTCGAGCTACCGGACCACGAGGGCAAGGCTTGGCGTCTCGCGGATCATCTCGCCCGTGGACCGGTTTTGATCGTTTTCTACCGCGGCGATTGGTGACCCTACTGCAACGGGCAGTTGGCCTCGTACGCAAGGAACTGGGATCGATTCGTGGAAGAGGGCGTGGGCCTCGCCGGAATCTCGGTCGATTCGGTTGAACAGAACCGTGCCATGGTCGACAAGCTTCTGCTTCCCTTTCCGCTCCTGAGTGATCCCACCGGCCGGGTGACGATGGACTGGGGCGTCTGGATGGACGGCGACGGCGGGATCGCCAAGCCCTCGATCTTTGCGGTCAGGAGCGATGGCTCTATCGCCTGGGAGTATGTCGGGCGCGATTTCGCGGACCGGCCGACCGACGACCAACTGTTCAATTCACTTCGAGGAGGCGACTGAGATGGCGCGTGGAGACAGACCCCTACCGCTAGAGCAGTTGGAGCCATACATGAGGGGCGCCAGGTTCGCAGCCGTCGCACTGAGCCGGCGACACGCGGAACATGATCCGGACCTCGCAATCGATGCTGCCCGCTACGTCGAAATGGCCGAGCGCTACCGCCAGGCCGCGATCGCGACGTTTCGCCTCAAGCGCGAGCGATCTCAGTCGTAGAGAAGCTTTCCCCACTGCTCGCCCTCGAGGTCGAGGTCGAGGTGGCGTAGAGGACCCAGCCCCCGGACCCTCAGCCTGAAGCGCGAAGGCAGCCTTGCCGCCGCCCTGCGATCGATCAGGAACTGGGTTCCGTCGGCCATCTCGCCGGTCGCGTACTCGCCAGGATCGTCCTTGCGCGTCAGCTCGCGCACCTTGACCTGGCATATCTTGCCGCCCCCACAGCACCGACGAACGTCGTAGGCGATCACTCGCGTACCGGCGGCCGGATGAGCTTTCAGCCACTCATGCGTGGCGGAGTCGGCCTCCAGCTGAAAACGTTCGCCGGACATGGGCGGATTATCCGTCGACCTGCTCCACCTTGACGCCGTGCCAGAACGCAACCCGGCCTTTGATGCGCTCGGCCGCTGGACTTGGGTTCGGGTAGTACCACGCCGCGTCTCGGTTCACCTTGTCACCGGTGACAACGTCGTAGTAGCTGGCAACCCCCTTCCAGTGACAGGTCGTTTGGCTGTCGCTGGGCCGCAGGTGCTCGGTGTGCACATCGGCGAGCGGGAAATACTGATTGCCCTCGACGGCCACGGTATCCGCACTCTCTGCGAGGACGGCGTCGTTCCAGGTTGCCCGATAACGCTTGGCGGCTGTTGCTCCGGACGATCTCGAGGAAACCCGATTCAGAAGTGTCATGGAGGCAATTTACGACGCAAGGAAGTTGCGCAAGGTGATGCGGCGCACATTCCTCATGACCATTCCTGTGCAATTGGTCGAGGCCTTTCCGCTGTGGCTGTCA
>CBJLKR010000008.1:0-23758 GCA_966423695.1 uncultured bacterium
CGTCACGGCCGGAGGCATTGCGATCGGGGCGGCCGCCGGGACGCTGGCCGTGGTCCTCCTGCGCCGGGTCGGCGAGGCCGAGCTCGAGATCCTCGTCACGCTCGTGCTCGCCTACGGCTCCTACCTCGCGGCCGACGTCGTGCGCCTGTCGGGCGTGTTTGCGGTGGTCAGCGCCGGGGTCGTGGTCGCTCGCCATGGAAGCCGGACCGGGCGCTTGCGCGGGACGCAGCTGCACGGTTTCTGGAGCCTGCTCGCCTTCGTCCTCAACGCGATTCTCTTCCTGGTCGTCGGCGTGGCGCTGCCCGCGCAGAAGCTCGTCGCGGTCGCAGGGCTCGTCGCGGCCGCCTACCTGATCATGGTCCTCGCGCGCGTGATCCCGGTGTACGGCTTGCTCGCTCTCGCGGATCCCCGCGCCACCTCGATTCCCTGGCGGTGGCGACACCTGGCTCTTTGGGGAGGGCTTCGCGGAGCGCTCTCGGTCGCCCTCGCCTTGTCGGTCGTCGGCCGCCCGGGCGTGGATCCGCGGGTGTCGGTGCTGGCGTACGGAATGGTCGTGCTGTCCCTGGTCGTCCAGGGCGGACTGCTCGTGCCAGTCGCCGACGTGCTTGGGCTGCGCGCTTCGAAGTAACGTTCTTCGGGCATGCGGTTGCGGGTGGGGGTCGCGCTGCTTCTGGTCGTCGTCGCCCTCGCGGCGTTCAACTACCTGCGCCCGATCCCCGCCGTCGCGGCCACGCCGCAGCTGCCGTCGACGGACTCGGTGCCCGGGACGGCGCCTGCGCTGCCGTGGCCGGGCCGAGGCTCGGCCGCGGTCGGAGCGCCCGGCCTCGGGCTCATCGCCACTTCCGGAAACGAGAGCCCCATCCCGGCGGCGAGCGTGACCAAGGTGATGACGGCGTCGATCATCCTTGCGGACGATCCGCTGGCCGTCGGCGCGGTCGGCCCAGGGGTGACCGTGACGGACGCCGACGTGCAGGCGTACCAGACTGACCTCGCACAGGGACAGTCGGTCGCGAAGGTCGAGGCGGGCGAGGTCCTCTCCGAGCTCCAGCTTCTGCAGGGGATGCTCATCCCGTCAGCCAACAACTACGCCCAGATCGCCGCCCGATGGGACGGCGGCTCCGTCGACGCGTTCGTCGCCAAGATGAACACGCGGGCCGCGGCGATGAAGATGACGCACACGCACTTCGCCGATCCGGCCGGCGCCTCGCCGCAAAGCGTCAGCACGCCTTCCGACCTTGTGCTTCTCGGCATCGCCGCCATGAAGGATCCGGTCTTCGCCGCGACGGTCGCGATGCCGCAGGTCGACCTGCCGGTCGCGGGCACGGTGTTCAACGTCGACGCGGTGCTGGGCCAGAGCGGCATCGTTGGCATCAAGACCGGCTCCGGCCTCAACACCGGCGCGAACTTCCTGTTCGCTTCGAAGCAGCAGATCGACAACCGCAACATCCTGGAGGTCGGCTGCGTGATGGGGCAGGCGACCCTGGAGGTGGCGTTCAGCTCAGCCAAATCGTTGATCGCGGCGGTCACGCCCGCGCTGCACGTGCGCCGTGTCATCGCGCAGAACCAGACGGTCGCGACGTACACGACGCCGTGGGGCAACCAGGCGGACCTGGTCTCCCAGGTCGACGTAGACCTCGTCGAGTGGCCGGGCATGATCGTGCGCCAGCACCTGAACGCCAACCCGCTCGTCGTCGACCGGCCACTGGCGGCCGGGACGAAGGAGGGGACGGAGCACGTCGTGCTCGGTGACTACGACCTCGAGGTTCCACTCGTCACCGCCGACCCTCTTTACCCGCCGGGCCGGCTGTGGCGCCTGACCCGGGTATCGTTCTGACACAGTCGGAGCGAACGAAGCGAGAGGACACGAGAGATGGCCAGAGGCAAGGGAACGAAGGAGTCGCCCTGGGAGCTGACGACCCCGAGCGGATCGTCGCAGTACGTGATGTACAGGGACGAGAAGGCCGATCCACCGGCGATCGTCTGCATCGTGGGCAAGACAGAGCTGCGTTACCGCCTCAGCGCGATCGACGACCTTCACGCGATGCTGAAGCGGCACGGCGATTGGATGCTCCTCGGCAGCGCCGACGAGCAGAAGCCGGCCGCAGAGGGCACTGTCGAGGCGTGGGGCCGTTCGCCGAAGAACCCGGTCGGCGGCTGGTACGGCCTGAAGAAGGGGCTGCGGGGTCGTTTCGGGATGTACATGCCGCCGCTTCTCGAGGCCTTGGGCCTGGCCGAGGTCGAGCACAACCCGAAGAACAACCGGATGCGCGCGCTCTGAGCCACGAATAGCATTCCCGCGATGGGTTTCGTCTCGCGGGGGTTCAAGGGCAAGCGACGCGACAACGCAGCGGGCTCACGCGTTCCGCCCGGGCAGTACGTGGTCACCGATTTCCCGGTGCTGTCGGCCGGCCCGACACCGCGGGTCGACCTCGACACGTGGACCTTCACGATCGAGGGCGAGATCGACGAGCCACGGCGCTGGACCTGGAAGGAGCTGCTCTCGTTGCCGGCGGACGAGATCACCAAGGACATTCACTGCGTCACGAAATGGTCGAAGTTCGACACCGCGTGGAAGGGTGTGAACGTCGACACGCTGATGGAGGGCGTCGAGACGTCCGCCGATTTCGTGACGGTGTTCTCGGTCGGTGGCTACACGACCAACCTTCCCCTCGAAGACATCACCGGGCACAAGGCATGGGTCGTCTACGAGTACGACGGGCGGCCGCTGCATCCCGAGCACGGCGGCCCGGTGCGCTTCCTCGTGCCGCACCTCTATCTCTGGAAGAGCGCCAAGTGGGTGCGCGGCATCCGGCTGGAAAAAGAAGAGCACCCCGGCTTCTGGGAGTCGAACGGCTACAACCTCTACGGCGACCCTTGGCGAGAGCAGCGGTACTGGGGCGACTAGGCGCGCTGCGCTGGCAGCTCGGCACGGTCGCGGAGATCGTGGCCGAGACGCCACGTGTCTCCTCCTTGCTCTTCGACGTCCCCGAATGGCCGGGTCACCTCGCCGGTCAGCACGTCGACGTGCGCCTCACCGCCGAGGACGGCTACCAGGCAGAGCGCAGCTATTCGATCGCGTCCGCGCCCGAGGACCGGCGGCTCGCCCTGACGGTCGAACGCCTCGACGATGGCGAGGTTTCTCCGTACCTGGTCGGCGAGCTGCGCGTGGGCGACAGGCTGGAGCTGCGCGGGCCGATCGGCGGCTACTTCGTCTGGCGCAACGACGACCCGCGTCCATCGCTGCTGATCGGCGGCGGCTCCGGCGTGGTGCCGCTGATGTCGATGCTGCGCCATCGGGCGCGCGGTGGGGGGAAGGCGCCCGCGCGCCTGCTGTTCTCGTCGCGCACGCTGGGGGACGTCATCTACCGTCAGGAGCTCGACCGGCTCGCCTCCGCCGGTGACGGCCTGGCGGTGTTCCACACATTGACGCGCGACAAGCCCGCGGGATGGACGGGCTACACGCGTCGCCTGGACGAGGCGATGGTGCGCGAGGTGGCGTGGCCGCGGGAGCAGTCGCCGCAGGTGTTCATCTGCGGCCCGACTTCGTTCGTCGAGTCGGCCGCGTCGCTGCTCGTCGGCATGGGGCACGACCCGCGCGCGATCAAGACCGAGAGATTCGGCGCCACCGGAGGATGAGCCACATGCACGATATGAAGGTCGACGGGAATGCCATCGCCGGGCTGCTCGGCGAGATCTTCGTCGCCGAGATGACCACCGCCCAATCGACGTGCGGAGGCTGCGGCGCGGTGAACGCGGTCGGGAGGGTTGAGGTGTACGTCCACGCGCCCGGAACCGTCGTCCGGTGCCCCGACTGCGGCGGCGTGCTCATGCGCATCGTCCGTGGCAAGGGCCGCCTCTGGGTCGACCTGAGCGGCACCCGCTGCATCGAGTTCGGCACAGACTGAGCATTTCGGCTACCTTTGGTAGCCTCACCGCTGCGACCCGGATCCCCTTTTCGACCGTTGATCTCCACGACGTCCAAGCAAGAAACCAACCCAAGGGGGGAAGGTAAAAGTGGCTGTACACCCGCCGGTACAGCGTCAAATAAGAGGCTGGCTCGACGCCGTGGTCGCGCTCGGCCTGCGGATCAAGGACCGCGAAGCGCGCGCGCACAACCTGCGCGTTGCTCGCCTGTGCGTGCGCATCGGCCGCGAGCTGTCGATGAGCGCGCACGAGTTGCGCGTCCTCGCGCGTGCCGGGCTGATGCACGACATCGGCAAGCTCGGGATCCCGCAGGACGTGCTCGGCAAGGACTCGCCTCTCGACGACGCGGAATGGAGCTTGATGCGGGCACATCCGGAGATGGGCCTTACGCTGCTCGACCGCGCCGGCCAATCGTCGCGCGAGGTGCTCGCCGTGCTCTATCACCACGAGCGCCTGGACGGCAGCGGTTATCCATACGGGCTGCGCGCCGAGGGCATCCCGATCGAGGCGCGGATCGTCGCCGTGGCCGACACGTACGACGCGCTCACCTCCGACCGGCCGTACCGCGCCGCGATCGACGAGGCGGAGGCGCGGCGCGTGCTCATCGAAGAGGCGCGCTCGCGGCTCGACCCGCGCGCAGTCTCGGCGCTGTTTGCGGCCCTGGACCAGAAGCGAAGGAGCGCGCTGGGCTTCTAACCTGAGGGAGTGAAATTCGGGGTCGCGATCTTCCCCACGGACTACGCGATCTCGATGACAGAGCTCGCTCCGGCCGCGGAGCAACTCGGCTTCGAGTCGTTGTGGGTCGCCGAGCACTCGCACATCCCGACGAGCCGGCAGTCACCGTGGCCTGGCGGAGCGGAGCTGCCCCAGCAGTACTGGCACACGCTGGACCCGTTCCTCGCGCTCGCCGCCGCCGCGCTGGCAAGCAAGACCATTCGCGTCGCCACCGGAATCTGCCTTCTCATCCAGCGCGACCCGATCCACACGGCCAAGGAGACCGCGAGTCTCGACCTCCTCTCCGCCGGGCGCTTCATCTTCGGGATCGGAGCCGGATGGAACCGCGAGGAGATGGCCGACCATGGCACTGACTTCAGCTCGCGGTGGAAGCTGCTCCGGGAGAAGGTCGAGGCGATCAAGGCGATCTGGACCGGCGACCCGGCCGAGTACCACGGCGACGCCGTCGATTTCGGGCCGATGTGGTCGTACCCCAAGCCGGTGCAGAAGCCGCACCCGCCGATCATCCTGGGCGGCAGCGGGCCGAAGATCCTCGAGCGGGTCGTGCGCTACGCCGACGGCTGGATGCCCAACCGCGGCGAGGTCCTCGAACGCATCCCCGAACTGCAGAGGATGGCGCGCGACGCCGGGCGCGACCCGATCCCCGTCACCTACTACCCGAAGCCGGGCGCGGAGGAGATCGAGCGCTGCGGCAAGGCAGGCGTCGAGCGGCTCATCTGGTACGTGCCGCCCGACGGGCGCGACGCCGCGCTCAGGAAGCTGGAAGAGCTTGCGGCGATGATCCGTCCTTATCTGAAGGACTGACGCTTCTTCCTTCCAGCAACGTCCTTGGGATCGACTCCCAGGTGCCGCCCTGCCGCCGGTAGGCGATTCCCGACAGCATCTCCAGGACCACGCGGTTGGCCAGGAACGACGTGATCTCGGCGCTGTCGTAGGCGGGCGCTACCTCGACCACGTCGACGCCGACCACCGGCAGCGAGACGGCGATCCTCCGCACCGCGTCCAGCAGCTGCCGGCCCGTGATGCCGCCCGGTTCGGGCGTGCCGGTGCCGGGGGCCATCCCGGGGTCGACGACGTCGAGGTCGACGCTGACGAACACGCCGTCGCAGTCGTCGACCGCGATCGCGAACGCCTCCTCGAGCACGGCGTCGAGGCCGCGAGCGACGACCTCGTGCATCTCGAAGGAGCGCATGCCCTGCTCTGCCATCCACGCGAGGGTGGGTGGCTCGGGCCAGTACCCGCGGAGGCCGACCTGCAGAAACCGGTCGCCGCGGCACGCGCCCGATTCGATGAGCCGGCGCATCGGCAGGCCATGGCCGATGAGGCTCCCGTACTGGACATCGCCCGTATCGGCGTGCGCGTCGAAGTGGATGACCGAGACGCGGCCCCAGCCGCGCGCGCGGGCGACGCCGGTGACATCGGGCCATGTGATCGTGTGATCACCGCCGAGGACCAGCGGAATCGCGCCCGCGCTTGCCGCGGCGAGCACGGCCTTCTCGAGCTCGTCGAGCGCGGCCTTCCCCTCGACGCCGGGCATGAGCACGTCACCGGCGTCGAGGACGCGCATATCTCGCAGCGGGTCGACGCGCAGGGCGAGGTGGGGCCGCGAGCCGTCGTGGTCGAGGTAGTCCGTGGTGCGGATCGTCTTGGGACCGAACCGCGCGCCGGCACGGTACGAGGTGCCCGCGTCGTAAGGCGCGCCGATGATGACGACGTCCGCGCCGGCGAACGAAGCCGGGTCGTCGAGGTCGCATCGCGGCACGCCGAGGAACGTGACGTCGGGGCCGAACATGCCTCCGATCCTCCCCATCTATGGGGAGGCGGCCCGCAAGGCCGGAGGGGCGTTACGCGTCACTTTCTGAGGTCTCGGGCCATCTCCTCGAAGTTGTCGACGTACCGCTGCACGTCCTCGATCGAGTGTTGAACCGACAGCGTCCAGTTCTCCTCCGCCCCCGGCGCCATGAGCACGCCGCGGTTCGACTGGTAGAGCCAGCTGAGATACGCAAAGTTCTTGTCGATCTCGAGGTAGTCGCGGTAGTTGCGCACACGCTGGGCGCGGTAGGTCACGCCGCCGCGAGCCGCCAGCGTGATGACGTGGAACGGCAGCTCGTAGCGTCCCATCGCCTCGTCCAGCCCGCCCTGCAGCGTCTCCGCGAGCGCGTCGAAGTGCGCGTAGGCGTTCGCGTCGAGGATCTCCGTCAGGGTCACGCGCGAGGCGGCCATCGTCAGCGGGTTGCCATTGAACGTCCCCATCTGCGCCACCCGCTTGTGCTCGATCACCTCCATCACGTCGTCCCTGCCGCCGACGGCGCCGCAGGGCAGCCCGCCGCCGATCGCCTTGGCGAGCGCGATCAGGTCGGGCATGACGCCGAACCGCTCGGTCGCACCGCCGGGCGCGATGGTCACGCCGGTCTTCACCTCGTCGAAGATGAGGAGCGCGCCGTGGGAGTGCGCCACCTCCTTGACCTTGTCGAGGAAGCCGGCGTCGGGCAGGACGATGCCCACGTTCATCATCGCCGGCTCGACGATGACCGCCGCGACCTCGCCCCGGTGGGCGGCGAACGCCTTCTCGAGGGCGCCGAGGTCGTTGAACGGCACCACGGTCGTCAGCTCGACGATCGCGCCCGGAATGCCCTCGCTCTGCGGATACGAGTTCGGGTCGTCCGCCGGCCCCATGTGCTCGGGCGGCGGCTCGACCGACACCATCAAGGTGTCGTGGTGGCCGTGGTAGGACGCTTCGATCTTGATGATCCGCTCGCGGCCGGTGAAGCCGCGCGCGATCCGCACCGCGTCGAGCGTCGACTCGGTGCCCGAGTTCGTGAATCGCCACTTCGGCTGGCCGAAGCGCTTCGCGAGCTCGCGCGCGACCACGATGTCGTCCGCGACCGGCTGGGCGAAGTGCGAGCCGAGCTCGATCCGGCGCTGGACCGCTTCGACGATCCTCGGGTGGGCGTGGCCGACGACCATGACGCCGAAGCCGTTGTGGAAGTCGACGTACTCATTGCCGTCGACGTCCCAGACCCGGCTGCCCTTGCCGCGCTCGGCGAAGATCGGCTGCGGCGCGGCGTCCTGGAACGAGGACGGGACGCCTCGGGAAAGCACGGCGCGCGCCTCGGTCCAGAGCTGGTGGGACCTGGGCCGGGCCTTGCGGAACTTCTCCTCCTCGGCCTGGATGAGGTCGGAAACCCGCCCGGCGGGCACTTCACGTGTCTTGGTGGTGGCCATGGGCGTCCCCCTTCCTAGCTGAGGCCCGTCTTGACAGCTTGTTGCCGAGAGCATCTAATTGTCGCGATTTTCAGCCGCCCGTCAGTAGGCAGCTTTGATTCCGTGGGTTATTTGGGGAGGTAGCCGATGGGGGAATCCGCCGCCGTAGCCGAACTGGTGGCGGAGAAGCGAAAGCTCAAGAAATCGCTTTTCCGCTTCGACATGATCTTCTTCACCGTATGCGCGATCGTCGCGCTCGACACGATCGGCCAGTCGTCCTCTTATGGCGCGCAGGCGATCCTGTGGCTCATCGTCTCGGGGGTCACCTTCCTCATCCCATACGGCCTCATCACCGCCGAGCTGGGCGCGGCGTTTCCGACTGAAGGCGCGCCCTATGACTGGGTGCGCCTCGCGTACGGCCACTTCGCCGGCGCCGTCGTCAGCGTCCTCTACTGGCTCTCCAACCCGATTTGGCTGGGTGGCACGCTCACGGCGACCGCGATCGCCGCGTCAGACGCTCTGTGGGGCAGCCAGATCTCAGGCAATCAGGCTGGGGAGACGATCTTTGGCTTCCTGTTCATCTGGGTCGCTGTGACGATGAACATCCTCAGCCTGCGCTACATGAAGTGGGTGCCCAACCTCGGCGCGATCATCCGCCTGGTGCTGCTCGGGTTCTTCGCCCTCCTTGTCGTCGTCGCCGGGTTCAAGGGCGGCTTCCACGGCGGCCTCGGCGGGTTCTTCCCCACCGACACCACCGTGCTCATTGGCGTGATCGGGGTCATCGTCTTCCAGTGGATCGGGTTCGAGCTCCAGACCAACGCCAGCGAGGAGATGGACAACCCACAGCGGGACATACCTCGGGCGGTCTACGCCTCCGGCTTGATCTCGTTCCTCGGCTACGCGATCCCGATCCTCGGAGTCGTGCTCATCCTGTCCTCGGATCAGCTGAGCAATGTGTCCGGATTCGTCAATGCGTACCAGTTCGGCTCCCGGGCCGTGTTCGGAGACGGCGCGCCGTTCTTCAACCATCTCGCCGCGATCGCCTTCGTGTTCGTGCTGCTCTCCAGCGGCACCACGTGGCTCATGGGCTCCGACCGGCTGATGGCGATCGGCGCCCTCGCCGGCTCGGGTCCGAAGCAGCTGGGGTACTTCTCGTCCCGGTTCGGCACACCGATCGTGGTCAACGTTTTTTCCGGGGTCATTGGCACGATCTTCATGATCATCACCTTCTTTGTCACAGAAGGTGGGCTGCACGGCTTCTTCGCCGCGGTGCTCGGCCTCGTGATCTCGACCACAACCTTCTCTTACATCCTCATCTTCCCCGCGCTGCTCACGCTTCGCCGCAAGTACCCGAACGTGAAGCGCCCGTTCCTCGTTCCCGGCGGCAATGCGGGTGCGTGGGCCTGTGTGATCCTGACCGAGTTCTGGGTTATCGGCGCGACGGTGTTCGCGTTGTGGCCCGGCCTTCTGACTTCGGCGTGGAGCGCCGACTACTCGGGTGTCAGCCGCACCACGTTCGAGCTCTACACGTTCATCGTCGTCGCTTTTCTGGCTGTGGTGGCGGTCGCCTTCTGGGCGATCGGGCGCGGCCATGCGATCCACACTGGCCCGATGGTCGCGGCGGCGCCAATGCCTGCCGGGGCGACCGGCCAGCAGTAGGAACTCGAGCAGGGCGCCGCTCCGCCGAGCGGCGCCCTCACCCCTCGTAGACCGCTCGACCTCCGACGATCGTGGCGCGCACGCGCCTCTCTTCGAGGTCGACGACGGCCACGTCGGCGAGCATGCCTTCGCGCAGCGAGCCCTTGCGCGTGTCGGCATGCTCCGCGTAGGCGGCGCCTGAGGTCCACGCCTCGAGGGCCGTCTCCAGCGGCAGGTCGCGCATGGCCTCCGCAATGCTGGCGAGCGGGTCCAGCGGCACCACCGGCCAGTCCGTCCCGAAGGCGAGCCGGCCGCCGGACTCGAGGATTCGTTTCCAGGGCCAGCCGCGCGCCGCGCGCTCGGGGCCGAGATGACGGCGCCACACCTCGAGAAGCCCGGGCGCCGCGTGCTGCGGCTGCATGCTCGCGATGACCCCTAGCCTGCCGAACCGAGCGAGGTCCGCCGGGTCGGGATTCTCGATGTGCTCGATTCGGTGCCGGCGTCCCGGCGTAGTGCCCTCGTACGCGTCGAGCGCCTGGCGGATGGCGGTGTCGCCGATGGCGTGGATCTGCACCTGCCACCCGGCTGCGTCTGCCTCGTGGACCGCGGCCCGAAGCTCGTTCCGGTCCCAGATCGGCTCACCGCTTTCGTCCGAGTCCTCGTACGGATCCAGCATCGCGGCCGTCTTGGACTCGACGACCCCGTCGGCGAAGGCCTTGAGCACTCCGGAGGTCAGCCAGAGATCGTCGTGGCCGCGCATCCCGTCGTAGCGCGTGATGTCGGTTCCCGGTTCGAGGTCGTACGCAAGCCGGACGCGCAGAGAGAGCTCGCCGGAGTCCCGCAGCGAGCTCCACAGCTCGAGCTGGTTCTGGCCGTCGCCCGCCTCCTGCACAGACGCGACGCCCCGGGACGCGGCCATGCGCATGCCCGCACGCAGGGCGTCGAGGTCCTGTGCCTTCGTCGGCCGCGGCATCGCGTCGACGAAGCCGAGCATCACCGACTCCTTGAGGACATCACGTGTGCTCAAGCCGACAGATTTCAGGGCGCGGCTGTTGGCCCAGCCGGTGTGCGCGTCGAACGACTCGAGATACGCGGGGCGATCCGGGACCAGGCGGTCGAGCAGCGCGACCGTGGGCATGCCACCAGGAAAGGCGGAGTAGAACCAGCCGCGCCCCAGGAGCCACCCCCTGGGGTTGGCGCGGGCGTGGTCGACGATCCGGCGCTCGATCTCGGCCTGCGTCTCGACGCCGAACAGGTTCAGCTGCGCCAGGGATCGCGAGCCCATGAGGAAGTGGATGTGCGCGTCGTTGAAGGCCGGTAGGATCGACGCCCCGCCGGCGTCGATCACCCGCTCGGCGGAGAAGGCATCGCCCACCGCCGAGATGCGCTCGCCGTCGACCAGCACGGCCGTGGCCCCGGGCCGTCCCCACACCCGGCCGTTGACGATCGCCAGCGACGCCATCGCGCGACAATGTTGGCGGATGGCGAAGCTGCAGGACACCGATATCGCGCGGGCGTCGACCCTCCCCTCGGAGATGTACATCGACCCCGCCGTGCTCGAGCGCGAAAAGGACAGGATCTTCTCCCGCACCTGGCAGCTCGTCGCGCACCGGGGCGAGCTCGCGCGACCCGGCGACTTCAAGCCGGCGACCATCCTCGACGAACCGATCCTGCTCACGCACGCGCTCGACGGCACGCTGCATGGGTTCTACAACGTGTGCCGGCACCGCGCCGCTCAGGTGGTGACGACGCGCGGCAACCGCAGGTCCCTCCAGTGCGGCTACCACGGCTGGGTCTACGGGCTCGACGGGAAGCTCCAGGCGGCGCGCGAGATGGAGGGCACCGAGGACTTCGACAAGGCGGATTTCTGCCTCGTGCCCATCCGTGTCGACACGCTCGGACCGTTCGTCTTCGCCAACCTCGATGCCGACGCCGCGCCCCTCGCCGACTGGATCGGCGCCATCCCGGCCGAGATCAAGCAGGCGGGGTACGACCTCGACTCGATGCGGCTGATCGAGCGTCGCGATTACGACATCGCGTGCAACTGGAAGGTCTACGTCGACAATTACCTCGAGGGCTATCACCTTCCCATCGCGCACCCGGGCCTTTTCAAGGAGCTCGAGTACGACAACTACCGCGTGGAGACCTTCCGCTACCACTCCAAGCAGCACGCGCCGATCCGCGAGCTCAAGCCGGGCGAGGTTCCGGGGCGCGACCGGCGTTACATCCGCATGCCTGGCGCCGAGGAGAACGCACTCTACTACTGGATCTTCCCGAACACGATGCTGAACATCTACCAGGACAACCTGAGCACCAACGTCATCCTCCCGAACGGTCCGGACCGCACGCTGACGATCTTCGAGTGGTACTTCGCGGAGCCCGGCACCGGCGCCGGATGGGAGTCGATGCAGCAGACCATCGCGTTCTCCGACGAGATCCAGCAGGAGGACATCGCGGTGTGCGAGCAGGTCCAGCGCGGCCTGCGGTCCCGTTCCTACACCCGCGGACGCTTCTCCGCCCGGCGTGAGAACGGGGTGCACCATTTCCAGTCGCTCGTGATGGAGTTCCTGGAAGGAGGCCGGCCCTAAGCGCTCGCCTTCGCGACCTCCGCCGCGGAATCCGCGACCAGCGGCAGCGTGAAATGGAAGTCCGAGCCGCTGCCCGGTTCGCTCTCGACCCAGATCTTGCCCCCGTGCATCTCGACGATCTGGCGCGTGATGGCAAGACCGAGGCCCGTGCCGATGATCTTGCTGCTCGTCTTCTCGTAGCGCTCGTAGCGGCTGAACAACCGCTGGATGAAGTCCGGGGCGATGCCGATGCCGTGGTCGCGGACGCTGACGTCGACGTGACCGTCCCGCGTCGAGCTCGTGACCGCGATCTCACCTCCGTCGGGCGAGTACTTGATCGCGTTGCTCAGCAGGTTGGCGATGACCTGCGCGATGCGGTCTGGGTCGCACTCCACGGTTGGTCTCCCATCGAAGTGGCACACGATGGAATGCCGCGCGCTCGACGCGCGAGCTCGGTCCGCGGCGTCGTCGAGCAGCGAAGTGAGGTCGACGCGCTGCAGGCGCAGCGTGAGCCGCCCGGCCTCGATCCGATCGAGGTCGAGCATATCGGTGATCATGCGGTTCAGCCGTTCCGCGTCTTTGTTGATGTCGCCCGCGTAGCCCTTCGCCTCCTCAAGGGACACATCCTCGTCGCGGATCATCTCGCTGAAGCCTGAGATGCCGACCAGGGCCGTCCGGAACTCGTGGCTGACGAGGGCGACGAACTCGCTCTTGAGCCGGTTCAGGCGCTCGAGCCCGGCGAGATGCGCCGCCGCGGCCTCGTTCGCCGCGTGCTGCGCGTCGACGTCCTCATAGAGGACGAGGAAGTACTCGATCCGGCCCCTGGCGTTGCGGACGGCGGTCGCGGTCCAGTGCAGCCAGACCTCGGTGCCGTCGGCGCGGATGGCCCGGCTCTCCGACTCGATGGTGTCCACCGCGCCGTTCCACAGCGGCTGGAAGGTCTGGAACACGCGGGCGAATTCGTCGGGATGCAGGAACTTCGGGACCGCGGCGCCGATCATCTCCTGCGTGCCCGTGCGGAGCAGCGCGGCCATGCGCGGGTTCACGTCGATGACGTTCATGTCCTTGCCGACCCGAGCGATGCCCAGCGGCGCGTGGGTGATGATTTCGTTCAGCAGGTCGTTGCGCCGTGCTACCTGCGCCTCGGCCCGCCGGCTCTTGTCGAGCAGATCGATGGAGTCTCGGTGTGTCAGCACCTGGTTCGCGACCAGGAGGATGCCGATTCCCGCGGCGAGGATCGTCTCGAACCGGTCCAGATGGTCGTGGTTGATTGCCACGGCGACCGCCACCACCGTGGCGGCAAACACCGCGGCCCACGGCAGAGCAAGCTGCCAGAGCTCGATCGGGCCCTCCTCGCGGCGCACATCGACGGCGCGGGCGGGCCAAAGGGGCGCGAGCGCGATCAGCAGGTAGCCGACGACCCATCCCGCGTCGAGCACGCTGCCGATGGCGTTGTACGTTCCGTCCGCCGTGAGATACGCGAACGCGCTGTCGGCAAGCGCGTTGCAGGCAAGCCCTCCGAGCAGCAGCAGCATGTAGCCGACCTCTTCCCTGCGCGCCCGCCGCAGCGCCACGACCAGGACCGTGGCCAGGACGATGTCGCCCACCGGGTACGCGAGGCTGATCAGAAGCGCGGCACTGCTGCTGTTGGAGGTCGCATAGACGTTACCCAGGCCTAGCGCCCAGGCGATGAAAAGCAGGGAGAGGGCGACAATGGACCCCGCGAGCACGGTCTCGCCGCGCGTGGCCAGCCGCGTCGGCGCGGAGGTGAAAGCGAACACGCCGAAGATCGCCAGCGGTAGCGCCAGGAGGAAGCCGGCGTCGGCGATCGAGGGGTAGGGGAGGGCTTCGTTCAGCACCACCTCGTTCCACGACCAGATGACCTCGCCGAGGCTCCAGCTCACCGCGGATAGGCCGAAGAGCGCCCACGCCATCCTGACGCGACCCGTGTTGCGCAGCGCGGCATAGGCACAGCTCCCAGCCGCTACCAACGCCGCGGCTGCCTCGCCGACGTCGTCGACCGCGATCGTCGTCGAGTCGCCTCCCCACCGGTTGGCGATCCACGCGATGAACAGGGCCGACCCGACCGTCGCGGCGGCGGCGGCGGCGGCGAAAGGCGCCCAGCCCTCGATGCCCAACCCCGTCACCACGACGGCCGGCCGGCGCGTCAGCACCAGGGCGCTGCTTGGCTGCACAGGACGAGGGTAGGCCCGCGTGCTCACGTGCGTGCCGTCAATACAAAAAATGCCCGGCGGTCGTTAAGTGACGGCATTTTTGATTTAACATGGCGGCGCAGTTACTTGTAGCACAGGCGGGAGGCGCAAGCGCCCGCTTAAAGCGCAACAGCTGCGACTTTCGGTGGAGGAGCAGGGGTTGCCTGGCGAGGTCACGGAGCAGGTGGACGGAGCGGCCCGATGCGGGGCCGGCCGAGCCTGCGCCGCGCTCGCGGTCGTGGCCGTCGCCGGCTTGCTCCCGTTGCTGCCGGTCCTGGTCGCGCTGGGCTTTGCGCGGGGACTCGGCGCCTCGGCGGTCGCGGCGGCCGCCGGGCTGGCTGCGGCGATCGGTGGGGGGAAGTTGGCGGCGCTGGCATGGGGTCTTGCGTGGCGTTGGGAGGCGCCTGCGAGCTCGTAACCGGCGCCTCGGTGCGTTCGTGGACCCGTTCCAGTCGCGGCCTGGGAGGCAAAGGAGGTGAGTTCTTGTGCGCAAGTTGCTGTTTGCCGCCATCCTGGCGGTGTCGGCGCTGATGATGATGGCGGCGACCGTCGTCGCAGGCGGCGGGCCCGGCGGGTGCTGCTGATCCTATAAACCGCGTCAAGTCAAACGTGGTGCGTTAAGCTGGCGACGTGCCTGGCTTGCGCGCGTCCTCAATGGCGGCTGTGGGCGGCTCGAGAGAGCAAGGAAGCGCTCCCTCGAGTCGCCGTCGCGGCCGGCGCCGCGGCGTCGAGGTACGCCCGGGATCCGTTAAGCAAGCGAGGGCGGAGGCCGGGCTGAGCCTCGGCCAGGTGGCGCAAGGCGACATCAGCCGGACGGCGATCTACTTCGTCGAGACCGGCAAGGCCAAGCCCTCGATGGAGACGCTCCAGCTCATCGCGACGCGGACCAACAAGCCCGTCGACTTCTTCCTGGCCGGCTCGGACACCGCCGCACACGAGGAAGCCGCGCTGGCCCGGCTCGAGCGGCTCGTGGCCGTCGGCGATCACGACGGCGCGATCCAGGCCGCGGAGGAGCTTCTCGCCCGGCCGGTGAGCGCAGCGACCGCCGCGCACGCGCGCTTCTTCATGGCGATGGCGCTGATCCGCTCGTTCCGTCCGGCCCGCGGCCGCGCGCAGGTTTCGGCGGCGAGGGCCTTCTTCGAGCGGGCGGGGGACGTGCTGATGGCCGCCGAGACCATGGGTTGGGAGGCGGGGGCCGCCTTCACGATGCAGGACCCCGCCGCGCTGGGGCTTATCGAGGAGGCGCTCGCCCGATGCCGATCGATCCAGCCGGTCCCGGCCGTGACCGAGGCGAGGCTCCTGTCCATCCTCGGTCACGTTCGCGTGGCCCGGCACGAGTACACGGCGGCGATCAAGGCTTACGAGCAGGCGGCGGCGGTCGGCGCCGCGTTCCCCGACCTGCGCCGGCTCTCGTACGTGTACACGAACCTCTGCTTCGCGTACCAGGAGACGGGCGATTTCGTGCGCGCCGCGCAGTATGCCCGGCGCGCCATGGCCCTGCAGGAGACGCTTCACGACACCCACTCGATCGCGATCTCGGAGAACAACCTCGGCATGGTGCTCTACCGCCAGGGCGATCTCGCGGGCGCGTTCAAGCACGCCGAGCGCAGCCTCCAGCTGTTCGCCGAGACGGGCCTCGAGACCGGCAAGGCTCCCGTGCTCATGACGCTCGCCGAGCTCGAGCTGGCGCGCGGAGGCACCGAGGCGGCCGAGCGCTGGGCGCGCGAGGCGGTCGGGGCCGCGGAGCGCACGGGCGAGGCCACGAACGCCGGTGAGGCGCACGTGTGGCTGGGCCGGGTTGCCGATGCCCGCGGCGATCGCGCCACGTGCGATGCGGAGTTCGAGGTCGCGTTCGCGAGGTTCGAGGAGGCGGACGCCGAAGAGTGGCAGACCCGAAACCGCATCGTCTACGCCGAAATCCTGGAGAGGCGGGGGGACCTCGCCGCCGCCAACTATCAGCTCCACATCGCCCTCGATTCGGTGGGGGTCCGTCCCACCGTGCTGGACACCGCCCGGATCGCGATCGCCTGACGTTCGGTTGGGGCAAAGCCCCTGGACGTTTTATGGGCGTGGACCCCACTTGCGACCGCGCGGCGTGCAAGGGTTGACAATAGAAGCGGGGTGAGGCGATGCCAGTAGTCCTCGTCGTCGACGACGGCGCGGCGAATCGCGAAGTGATCAAGATGTTCCTGTCGACGATCGACGTCGACGTCCAGTGCGCGGCCGACGGCGTGACCGCGCTCGAGATGATCGAATCGAGCCCGCCGGACCTCGTACTGCTCGACGTGCGCATGCCGCGCATGGACGGTTACGAGGTGTGCCGGCGAATCAAGGCGATGCCGCGCGGCAGGCTCCTGCCGGTGGTGATGATCACGGGACTCAGCCAGACGACGCACCGTGTGATGGCGCTCGAAGCTGGCGCCGACGACTTCATGGCCAAGCCGGTCGAGGGCGCGGAGCTGATCGCCCGCGTTCGCTCGGCGCTCCGGCTGAAGGAGCTCTACAACACTCTGGACAGTGCCGAGCACGTGATCTTCTCGCTCGCCACGGCGGTCGAAGCGCGCGATTCGTTCACCGAGGCCCACACTCAGAGAGTCGGCGAGTCGGCGCGCCTGCTGGGCCAGAAGCTCGGCCTGCCCGAACCGACTCTGGACACGCTGTACCGCGGCGGGATCATCCACGACATCGGCAAGATCGGCGTCGCGGACTCGATCCTGCACAAGCCGGGGCCGCTCGACCAGATCGAGCTCCCGCAGATGCAGGCGCACGTCGCCATCGGCGAGAACATCGTGCGGCCGCTTCGCTCGACCTCCGGACTGCTGCCGATCATCCGGCACCACCACGAGCGCTTCGACGGTTCCGGTTATCCGGACGGCCTGAAGGCGCGAGAGATCCCGCGCGTGGCCAGGATCGTGTCCGTGTGCGACGCCTTCGACGCACTGGTGAACGACCGGCCGTACCGGACGCGGCGCACGACCGAGGAGGCGCTGGCCGTGCTTCGCGCCGGCGCCGGCAAGCAATGGGACCCGGAGACGGTCGAGCTCCTGGCGACGGAGCTGCCCGAGCTGCAGCGCCTGGGCGCGGCCTGACAGCTGCGTAGGCGGGGCTCACCCCGTGTTCTGCAGCCCGGCCGCCACGCCGTTCACGCTGAGCTGAAATACCCGCTCCGCCCGCGCCCGGTCCGCCCGCGAGAGCCGGCGGTCGCGCATCGCGCGCAGAGCTCGCAGCTGGAGATGGGACAGCGCGTCGACGTAAGGGTTGCGCAGCTCGATCGCCCACGACAGCACACGCCGGTCCTCCAGGAGCCGGCGGTGGCCGGTCACGGCGAGCACCCGGTCGAGGGTCAGCTCGTACTCGTCGAGCACCATGCGCGCCAACTCCGGGCGCGCGCCCAGCGCGAGGTAGTGCTCGGCGATGCGCCGGTCGGTCTTGGCCAGGCTCATCTCGGCGTTGTCGAGCAGGGCGTTGAACAGAGGCCAATCAGTGTACGCACGCTTGAGCTCGGCGAGCGAGGGCGCCGCGGCGAGCCCCGATCCGATCCCGTACCAGCCCGGCAGGTTGAGCCGCATCTGCGACCACGCGAACACCCAGGGGATCGCGCGCAGGTCCTCGAGGCTGCGGCCGCCCGCGCGCCGCTGCGGCCGGGAGGCGATGCGAAGCCGGCCCAGCTCCTCGATGGGGCTGACCTGGAGAAACCACTTCTCGAAGCCGGGCGCCTCGACCAGCCGCCTGTACGCCTCCCGCGAGGGCGCGTCCATCGCCGCCGCGAGCCGGCGAAAGCCGCGCGCGGGATCGCGGCGCGCCGCATCGGGGGCGGACGCCTCCAGCACGGCCGATGTCACCTGCTCGAGGTGCCGTCTGGCGATGGCGCGGTTGCCGTAGCGCGCGAAGATCACCTCGCCCTGCTCGGTCACCTTGAACCGGCCCGCGACCGATCCCGGCGCCTGGGCGCGGACCGCGCGGTTGGCCGGACCTCCGCCGCGACCGAGCGCGCCTCCCCGGCCGTGGAACAGCGTGAGGTGCACGCGGCGGCGCTTCGCCCACGCCGTCAGCTCGGCCTGCGCGTCGTGGAGCGCGAGAGTCGCGGACAGGGGGCCGATCTCCTTTGCCGAGTCGGAGTAGCCCAGCATGACCTCGACGGTGCGTCCGTTGGCCGCGAGGCGCTGGCGCACGGGCGCGAGCTGGATCACGTCGTCCATCACCGCGACCGCGTGCCTCAGGTCGTTCAGGGTCTCGAACAGCGGGACGACGTCGAGAACCGGCGTGCGTTTCGCGCGCCGCGCGAGCTCGTAGACGGCCGCCACGTCCGCCGCACTCCGAGTGAAGCTGACGACGTAGCGACGGCAGCTGTCCGGGCCGTACGTCGCCTGCAGCTCGGCGATGGCGTCCATCGTGTCGAGCAGCTCTGGCGCCGGTTTGGCGTGAGCCCGCGAGTGCTGCCGGATCTCCAGCTCGGCGAGGTGAATGCCGAAGGTCTGCGCCTGCCAGATCAGCGCCTGGAGCTCGCCCTGCGCGAGCCTCGGAGCGCCGGCCGCCACGAGCGAGTCCTGAAGCAGGTGCAGGTCCTTCAGCAGCTCCGAGGCGCTGCGATAGCCGCCGGCGCGTAACCGTGCGGCCACCTCGAGAAGGAACTCACGGTGCGGCTCGGACGCGCGTCGTCGCAATCGGCGGAGAAGCCCTCGCGACGGCCTAGTCGTCTCCGCGTCGACGGTCAGCGAGCGGCCGACCCGATTGGCGACGTTGTAAAGGGCGAGCCGCGCGTGCTCCGACTGGATGCGCATCGTCTCCCTGGTCACGGCGGCGGTGACCGCGGGATTGCCGTCGCGGTCGCCGCCGATCCAGCTTCCGAAGCGCAGAAACGCCGGCGGCGCCTCGCCGACCGCCGATTCGAAAGACCGCAAGACCTCCGGGACCAGGCGGAAGAGCGTCTCATCGAAGACGGCCATGAAAGAACGCACCTCGTCGAGAGGCGTCACCCGCCGCGTCCGCACCTGAGCGGTTCGCCACAGCCCGTCGATCTCCTCGGCAAGCCTTCTCCGCGCGTCCCTGTCCTCGAACTCCGAGATGCGCGGGTCGTCGAGGCGCTTGAGCTGTTCACCGATCCGCCGGACCGCGGTCACGACCGCGCGGCGCCGCGACTCGGTCGGGTGGGCGGTGAACACCGGGTGGACCTGGAGCTCCGCGAGCAGTGCCGCCAGCCGGCGCCGGCCGAGCCTGGGACGCAGCGCGGCGACGGTCGCGGCGATCGACTCTGGCATGGGCCGCGGGCCGCGGTCGCGGTCGCGGATGACGCGCGCGCGGTGGTGCTCCTCGGCGAGGTTCGCCAGGTGGAAGTAGCACGTGAAGGCACGAGCCACGAGCTCGGCGCGCTCGAGCGGCCACGAGGCGACGAGACGCTCCGCATCGCGTTCGTACCGGCCTTCGTCGCGCGCGCGGATCACCAGCGCGCGCAGCCGCTCGACGTCGCGCAGCAGCTTCGCGCCGCCGTAGTCGGCGATGACGCGGCCGAGGACCTCTCCGAGCAGGCGCACGTCGCGTCGCAGCTCGGGTGGGATCTCCTGCCGGGCGGTTTCGCGCGCTTTCAGTTCAGTCGAGGAGCGCGTACTCCAGCGAGTCGACGAGCGCGAGCAAAGACGCCTCGATGATGTTGGCCGAGCAGCCGACCGTCGTCCACCGGGCCGTGCCACGACCCGACTCGACGAGCACCCGCGTCGTCGCCGCGGTGCCCGCGTCGCCATTGAGGATTCGCACCTTGTAATCGTGCAGGCTCACGCCCTCGAGCGCGGGGAAGCGCGGGCTGAGCGCCTTGCGCAGCGCGGCGTCGAGCGCATTGACCGGACCGTTCCCCGACGCGGCGGTGTGGTAGACGGCGTCGCCGACCTCGACCTTCACGGTCGCCTCGGCGTGCACCGACCCGCCGTTCTTACGCACCTGGGTCGTGAAGTCGGCCACCGTCCACGGCGCGGCGTAACCGGGCTGGAGCCGGCGGAGCAGCATCTCGAATGACGCATCCGCGGCCTCGTACGCGTAGCCCTGGTGCTCGAGCTGCTTCAGATGGTTGACGAGCCACCGAGTCTGGGGGTCGTCCCTGTCGAGCTCCAGGCCGAACTCCCGAGCCTTGGCGAGGACGTTGCCGCGCCCCGACTGCTCGGAGACGAGGACCCGGGCCTCGTTTCCGACCAGCTCCGGGTCTACGTGCTGATAGGCATCCCTGTGCCTGAGCACCGCGGCGACATGCTGACCGCCCTTGTGCGCGAACGCGCCGTGGCCGACGAAGGGTTGCTGCACGGGGAGGGCGAGGTTTGCGATCTCGGCCACCGTCCGTGACAGCTCGCCAAACCGGCGCACCGAGCCCCCGGCGAGCGCGTCGTAACCGAGCTTGAGGACGAGGTTCGACACGACCGAGACGAGGTTGGCGTTGCCGCACCGCTCCCCGTAGCCGTTGATCGTCCCCTGGACCATCAGGGCGCCCGCCTCCACCCCGGCGAGAGAGTTCGCGACGGCGAGCTCGCAGTCGTTGTGCGTGTGGATGCCGACGCCGGCCGCGAGGCCCGCGCCGGCGAGCGAATCACGCACGGCCGCCACTCCGCGTTGCACGGCAGCGGGCTGCGATCCGCCGTTGGTGTCGCACAGCACGACCCACGAGGCGCCGGCGCGCGCGGCCGCGAGGCACACCTCGACGGCGTATTCCGCGTCGCGCGCGAACCCGTCGAAGAAGTGCTCGGCGTCGAAGATCAGCTCGCGCCCCTCGGCGAGTCCAAAGGCGACGGATTCCTCGACCATCGCCAGGTTCTCGTTGTTGGTCGTGCCGAGGACGTTCCCGACCTGCCACGTGTCGCTCTTGCCGACGAGGGTCCACACCGGCGCGCCGCTCGCCGACAGGGCCTGGAGGTTGGCGTCGTCCTCGCACCTCCCGCCGGCCCGGCGCGTCGCGCCGAAAGCGGCCAGGCGCGCGCGCTCGAGAGGTTGCGCCGCGAGCCGGGCGAAGAGCTCCTCGTCCTTCGGGTTGGAGCCTGGGAAACCGCCCTCGACGTAATCGAAGCCCAGGCCGTCGAGCAGGCGGGCGATCCGCTCCTTGTCGGCGGCCGAGAACGACACGTCCGGGCCCTGCGCGCCGTCGCGCAGGGTGGTGTCGTAGACGACGATCTTTCTCTTGGCGGACATAAAAAAACCTCCCGACCTGGGTGGCCGGGAGGTCCGTCCGAGCTCAGCGCACGGCGCTAAGTCGGGGGACCTCCCCGGTTAATCTCGATGCCGATCGCGCGGTTGGTGCGCATGAGGCCCCGAAGCGTAAGCCCTTCGGAGGCGGCCGCGCATGGCTTCGGCCGCCAATTCGCGGCAGGCGCGTTTATCGTTCTCGGCCAAATGCCTGATGTGACCGGGCTTCTTGTCGAGTGCCGGGACGAGCCTGGCGTGCTGCACGCGATCACCGACGCGATCCTGCGCCACGACGCCAACATCACCTACGTGGCGGGCGGCGCCGCGCGCCGCGAGTCGGTGGCCGAGCTGCAGCTCGAGGTGTCAGGCGCGCCCGACCCCAGCGGCCTCATCGCCGACATCGAGGCGGTGCGGGGCGTCATGCACGTGACCGTCGTGCCGACGTTCCAGACGATCTACGGCAAGCGTGTGATCGTCATCGGCGGCGGTGCGCAGGTCGGGATGGTCGCGCAGGGCGCCATCTCCGAGGCCGACCGGCAC
This sequence comes from uncultured bacterium, assembly GCA_966423695.1. Taxonomy (GTDB): domain Bacteria; phylum Chloroflexota; class Dormibacteria; order Dormibacterales; family Dormibacteraceae; genus 40CM-4-65-16. Next base: position 21,980 of record CBJLKR010000008.1, read on the forward strand.
AACATCCGCGGTGAGCGGATCTCGGTCGACACCATCCCGCTCGTGGGCGAGGAGCAGCTCGCGGATGCCGTGCGCGCCGTGGCGCGGCTGCACCGGGCCCGAGTGCTGGTGCTCGCGGGGGCGCTCATGGGCGGCGACATCACCAACGCGGTGCGCGACATCCGCGACGCGGGCATCCTGGTCCTGTGCACAAGCATGGCCGGCTCGGTGCCGGACGCGGCCGACGTCGTGGTGAGCGATCCGCTCGAGGCCGGGGTGATGGCGGTCATGCTGATCGCCGACACGGCCAAGTTCTCGATCGAGCACGTGCGGGGCAAGCGCTTCTAGCGACCCGTGCCCAGGCGCTGGATGGAGACGGCCGGCTCGAGGCCATCCGGGCGGTCCCTCTGGACACAAGGGGCTCCTCAGCTGATCGCGTTCGTGCGCACGCTGATCGTCATCGTGCTGGCGGCCGAGCCGACGTAGATTCCCCGCGTCGGCGCAGCGTCTGTGTAGTCGCGGCCGACGGCGAGCCGCACGTGATGCGGCGTCGTCCGGATCGGATGCGTGGCGTCGAACCCGATCCAGCCGCGCTCCGGCACCCAGGCTTCCGCCCACGCATGCGACGCGGTCTGTGCGCTCTTGCCCCATTTCGGGAGGTGGATGTAACCGCTCACGTACCGGGCAGGCACGCCCATGGCCCTCGCCGCCGCGATGAACAGGTGCGCGAAGTCCTGGCACACGCCGGCCTTCAGCGCCAGCACGTCGTCGACGACGCTGTACACGTTCGTCACCTTGGTGTCGTACGCGTACTCGCGGCTGATGGTCGAAGTCAGCTCGTCGAGGGCCGCCTCGATCGCGGCGGGCGATGACGGATCCGCGATGGGGTGCCGGCGCGCCAGCTCGCGCACGCCCTCGACGTCTTTGACTGGCGAACGGTAGCGAAGGAAGTCGTGGACCAGGTCCTCGCCCGGCTCATTGTCCCGGCCGAGGCCCGTCTCGACGGTCGAGCGGCTGACGACCGCGAGCCCGGAGTGCGGCCTGACGAGGTTGAAGTAATGGACGTGGTTGCCGTACCCGTCCACGTAGGTGCGCGCCTTGACCCCATGACTCAGCTCGAGCCGGAAGTCGAGGCACCTCTGCCCGTTGCCGTCCATCGGCCGCAGCCGTACCTCCATCACCGTCTCGGCGATCGGCCCGGTGTAGCGGTAGCGCGTGCTGTGCACGATCTCGAACTTCACTGCTGCTGCGGCATCCCGCGCCCCTCTTCACCGGTCACCGCCGCGGGCACCTTGCTTGGGTGGAAGTACGTCTCGCGCAGCGCGATCTCGAGCATCCGCCACAGGGTCCGGCACTCGTTGAGGAACTCACGCGGCGAGGACATGATCGACGGCACATCGGCGTGCTCGTACATGCCGTTGAGCCGGATCAGCAGCTTCAGCGGCTTAGAGCGCCTCGTCTTGCCTTCGATCCGCGCCACGGCCTCGAGCGCGTTCGACGCCGAGAACGAGGCCGAGCGCGGAAGGGCGCGGTCGAGGAGCAGGCACTCGATGACCCGGTCGGCCGTCACGCCGCCACCGTACTTCGCCTGGTACGACTCGAACGCGAAGCACGACTTGAGCACCGCGGTCCATTCGAGTGTGTCCTCGGGGGAATCGGCGAGCTCTGCCGCCTTGTGCGTGACCACGACGGTCACGTTCGCCGCGCGCTCGACGAACTTGCCGAGGCGCACGAAGTCACGCGCCTCGTCGTGGAACATCGTGTCCTCGAGCAGCCCATCGACCAGGCGGATGCTCATTT
>CBJLKR010000009.1:0-23743 GCA_966423695.1 uncultured bacterium
TTGCGACGCGGAATGCCGCGCCCCCAGGTCCAGGTCCCGCTTGCCGGTGAGGATGGCCGGTTCGTTGCCCGCGCCGACCTCTATTACGCCGACGCCGGTCTCGTGGTCGCATTCGACGGGGGCAACCACCGCGATCGCCTGATGGAGGACGACCGGCGCCAGAACGTCCTCGTGAACGCCGGCTTCCGCGTCCTGCGGTTCACGGCCGGCGACGTCTATCACTCGCCCGACCTGACGATTCGTCAGGTCCGCGCCGCGTTGAAGGCCGCGTGAGCCCCTCTCATGGCGCTCGTTTCGATCAAATCGCAGGGGTGTTCCCCTCGATTGGCCCGGCGTTTTGATCAAATTCGGTGGGGGCTTGCCTACATCGCGTCCGTCGTCGTCAGGGCTGACATATAGGGAAGAGGCCCGGCCTCGGGGCCGAGCCTCTCATAACTTCCCAGCCTTGGGTTGTTTGCTTCTAGTCGGCGACCGCGAATCCACGTTCCGGCGCGACGGGCTCTTCGATCCCCGCCTCCGGACCGTACGAGTGCTTCAGCATCACGCGCAGCCGCTCCTTCGCCACCGCCAGCCTCGACGCGACCGTCCGCTCGGGAATTCCGAGCGCCTGCGCGATCGCGCGGTTGGTGTACCCGTGGTAGTGCCGGAGCACGATCGCCGCCGCTTGCTTCGGCGGCAGCTTGGCCAGTGCGGTCGCCAGGTCGCGGTGCTCGACGACCTCCTGCGGGTCTGGCGCGAGGCCCGGCCGGCCCAGCCGGCGGATCACCTCACCCACTTCGCGCAGGCGCATCTTGCGCTGGTAGCTGACCGCGGCGTTGATCGCGATGCGGTGGACCCACGCTTCGGCCGGTGCGATCGGCTGCCACATGGCCCACTTCTTGTAGGCGCGCTCGAAAGCGTCCTGGGCGCAATCTTCGGCGGCGGCCCTATCCCCGAGCATCGCCGTCAGCGTGCCGAGGATCTTGCCGTACGACGTTTGATAGAGTCGCTCGAAGTCCGCTTCGTTCCCGGCCTGGTACGCGGTCGCGGGTTCACGAACTTCCGGTATCGACGCAGAGATCGGCTCTGCCATATTCGTTACTTCACCCCCCATGGATCTGCGAGCAATGTCCCTCTCGCTGGGATAACTGTCGCCCACGGAGGTGGCCGCGGTCGCCGTACGGATGCGCGGATTTCGGATCACTCAATTGGCGTAGCGGGTGCAATTGCGCCCCACGCGTTTACAAGGCAGATGAACCCGAGCGCGGATTCCGGCAGCACATACGCGGTGGACGTGCTCGCGACCCTGGCCAGCGGGCTCGGCGTCGACTCCCTCGAGAGCGGGAGGAAGGCTCTCGAGGTCGTGCGCGTGCGCTCGCCAGAGATGATCGTCTTGGGCGAGCAGACAGGCGAGGATCTCGTCTCCACGTCGGCGGGGTTCATCGAGATGCTCCTGGCCGCCCTGCGCACCGACATCGAGATGCCGTGGGCCGACTTCGAGCAACGCGCCCGCGACTACGGACGCCTACGCGCGGTCCAGGGCCTTCCGCTCGAGTCCCTCATCGACGTGTTCGCGGTGTACCGTCGGGCCACGATCGAGCTGCTTTCAAGCCCGATCCAGGGCAAGCCGCACTACGACGAGATCATGAGCCTCGCCCAGAGCCGCCTCGAAGACGTCACCGAACGCCTGACTACGTCCCTCGCGCGGGGCTACCTCGACCACGTCGACGAAGAGCACCGCGCCCGCGAGAACGAGATGTACGGCCTCGCCGCCATCGTCAGCGCGATGGGCCGCTCGCTCGACCTCATGGAGACTGCCGAGGTCGCGCTCGTCGAGGCGCTCGCCGCCCTGCGTCTGAGCACCGGTGCCCTGTGGCTGCGCGAGCGGTCCTCGTACCGCACCGCGCATACCGTCGGGTTGGGTGACGACCAGGTCGACGGTTTCGCGCGCCAGGCCGGTCCGAACGTCAAGGCATCGGCCTCCGCGGTCGGCAGCCGCTCCGAGTCGCAGGTCGACCGCATCGCGAGCAAGGACTGGAACGCGATGCGCGCCCAGCTGCGCGTGCGCGGGCGCACTGTCGGGATGATGACGGTCGCCACGATGGTCGACCGCGTGTTCAACGCGTCCGACCTCCTGTTCATGGCCGCGGTCGCGGACCAGGTCGCGATCGCGATCGACCGGGCCCGTCAGTTCGCGAGCGAGGCCCGCACGGATCATCTCACCGGCCTCGCCAACCGCCGGGAGTTCGAGCGGGTGATGGAGCGAGAGGTCGCCCTCGCCGACCGGCACAAGCGCCGGCTGTCGCTGATGATGATCGATCTCGACAACCTCAAGCGCATCAACGATCGCCTCGGTCACAGCGCCGGCGACACGGCGCTGCGACTGGTGGCGCAGCAGCTCCTCCGCGTCGTCCGTGCCTCGGATCTCTGCGCGCGCGTGGGCGGCGACGAATTCGCCGTCGCCATGCCAGAGACCGACCTCGACCGCGCGCGGGACGTCGCGATCCGGCTGCGTCGCGCCGTCGAGCAGGCCGCGCTCAGCATGCGGTCGCCGGAACATGTCGAAGTCAGCGTCGGCATCGCGGCATGGCGGCAGGGCCAGGACTGGCAGGGCGTCTACCAGGCTGCCGACGCCGACCTTTACGAGGACAAGCGCCGGCGCAGGACGGTGCGCCGGTGGCAGCAGGAGGACAGGCCGGCGGCGCAGATACGGCTCCTCGGCCGCGCGGGCGGCCGGCGCCGCATCAGCGGGGCCTAGCTACTCGACCAGAGCCAGCTCTCGCGCCTTGACGATCGCCTCGAGCTTCGAGTGCACGCCAAGCTTGCTGCCGAGGCTCCGTATGTGCGTCCGGACCGTCGTGTAGCTGATCCCGAGCCGGCTGGCGATCTCACGGCTGGACGTGCCCTCAGCCATCAACCGCAGCACCTCCTTCTCCCGCGGGGTCAGCCTCTCGAGCTGCGATTCGACCTCGCGCCGGGTGTTGAGCAGCTGCGCGATGGAGCGCGGGGTGAACAGGCTCCCGCCCTCGGCCACGGTCCGGATCGCGTCGACGACCTCCTGCGCGGCCCGCGACTTGTGGATGAAGCCGCTCGCCCCGGCCTCGAGCGCCGCGATGCGCGCGGCGTCGCTGTCCTCGCGAGTCAGGAAGATGAGCTTGGTGTCGGGACGCAGCTGCCGGATCGCCGTCGCCGCGTCCGCGCCGGTGCCGTCGGTGAGCCGGAAGTCGATCAGGACCAGGTCTGGCTTCAGCTCGACCGCGCGCGTCACCGAGTCGGACACCGACGCGGCGCTACCGACGACGGTCATATCGTCCTGGTCGTTTATGAGGGCGGCCAGGCCCTCGGCCACGACCTGATGGTCCTCGATGATGAGGACTCGCGTCCTCTCCGTTTTCACCATCTACACCTTAGCCTCCGGGAACGGCAGCCAGAACTCCACTCTTGTACCTACGCCCGGTTCGCTCGTGATCTTGTTCCACCCGCCGGCGAGCAGGGCGCGCTCGTTGAGGGCGAGGAGTCCGAGGTGGCCGGGTAAGCGCTCGCGATCGGCGACGACGAAACCACGGCCGTTGTCCTCGAGGATGCCCAGGATGCCGGCGTCCTTGACCGTCAGCGACACTCGGACCTGGGTCGCTGCGGCGTGCTTCTCGACGTTCGCCATCGCCTCCGTGACCTGACGGAAGAGCATCGACCGGAACTCGTGCGTCAGGTCCTCGGGCAGCTCGAGCTCGAGCTCGACCTCTGCGCCGGTGACGGACCTGAGCATCCGCGCGCGCTCCCGGACAGATGCTTCGAGCCCGCCGGGCACCTCGAGCGCCGGCGGCCGGATCTCGAAAAGCAGGCGGCGGAGGGCCTCCTCCGTCTGCGCCAGGAGCTCCTGTGCCCTGGCGACACCGGCGGGGGCGTCCCCGTTCGGCTCCCGCACGCGCTGAAGCTGCATCTCCGCGGCCGTGAGCGTCTGCAGGGCGTCGTCGTGCAGCTCGCCCGCGAAGCGTTTGCGCGCCGTTTCCACCGCCGTGGACACGTTGCGCAGGAGCATCTGCCTGGCCTCGTCGACACGCTGCAGGCGCTCGACCGTCTTCTTGAGGTCGGTCTCGGCGTCGCGGAGCTGCCAGACCAGGCCCGCCGCGAGACCCGCCTGCTGCAGGACCCAGGTGTCCTCGCGCGTGAAACCCTCGGGGCGGTGCGAGTTGTAGGCCGCGACCAGCCCAAGCCGTTCGTCGCCGGCCCGCCAGGGGACAGAGATGGCGTCCTTGACGCCGAGCACGTCCAGGACGTGCCGGTACTCGGCCGCGCCTTCGGGGCCGGCGGCCCGGAACATCAGGTCGTGGAAGACGACCCGGCTGGCGAGATCGTCGCGGTCCTGCGCGCAGGGCGCCGGGTACAGGCGGGCGAGGAACTCGTCGTCGATTCCGTGCCCGCCTTTGATCGGCTCGAGGTGGTCGTCGTCGCCCAGCTTCCAGAACAGGACCTTCTCAGCGACCACGAGCTCGGCGATGCTGCGGCTGAGGCGCCGGTAGAAGTCGGGCAATCCGCGACCGGTCCGGGCGTGGCGGGAGACCGCGAGCAGGGCGTCGACCGCCGCCTCGCGTGCGTGCTCGACCCGCTCCGCGCTGCGCGCTCGCTCTGTCTCCAGGAGCCGCTGCTTCTCGCTCCGGTCGAGGTCGGCGCGCAGGTTCACGAGGGTGTCGACCATCTCCTGCCGGCGCTCGTTCAGCTGGGCGATGGCCAGCGCGGCGGCGACCTGGTGGGCGAGCGCGCCAAACGCCCTCTGCTGCATGGCCGAGTAGCCGGCCAGGCCCGAGACGCCGATCATGCCGAGCGTGCGCCCACCTGCGTCCAGGGTCTGTGTGTACGACGACCTCACCGGCGACGCTGCCGTCGCCGGGGCCGGCGCGAACATGCGTTCGATCTCGTCGCCCGCGGGTGCGGCGGGCAGCCCGGCCGCCCTCGAGAAGACGCGCTTGTTCTCGCCGTTCTCGTCGAAGAGCGCGACGAACGCGACAGTCGAGGTCGTCAGGTCGAGCGCCAGTCGCAGGGCGGCCTCCGCGACCTCTGGAACGGACTTGAGCCGTGAAAGCTCGGCCGACGCCGACAGCGCCTGCTCGAGGATTTCCCCGCGCGCAACGTCCACTCCGACGGTATCCAGAATTTCTCCCCCGAGCGCCCTAAGGCGGCGTACTGAACATCAGTTTACTTCTCTGTGCCGTGAGTGGTCGAATCATCTTGGATGTCGGGGAGCCGCGCCGCCGGTCGGCGGTACTCAAAGACCTCGCGGCGTTCTCCAATCGAAACATGGTTGCGCGCGAAGCTTTAAACCGCATGAACGGTTCGGCCGGGCTCTTTCTCGTCAGGCCGCTGGTGGTGATGGCGGCCAGGGTGCTGGGCCCCGGGCGGACGCGGCTCAAGCTCGTGAAGCTGGCGCACAACCTGAGCACCCCGTCGCGCGCCATCGTGCCCGAGGGCCTGTTCGACTACCGCGAAGAGACGGTCGAGCCGGCGTCGCGCGCCGCCTAGACCCTCCGCCCGGCAGCCCGGCCCCCGAGACCCCCAGCAAGATTTTTTGGCGCGACCGCGAGTAGTCCTTCTGTGGGAGGCGTTTCTGCTACAGATGAACGACTTCGACCGGTACCTGGAGCTCAATCTGCGGGACATGCTCGACCCGGTGGTCGGCGTTCGACCCCCCGCTCGGGACTTCAAGGACGGGCGCAGGCCGGCGATCGAGCTGGTCGGCGAATCGGTCCCCGTCGCTGTCGTCGAGCCGGTGGTGGTGACGCTTCCCGTGGCGCCGCTCCACACAGCCTAAAACAGAACCCCTTCCTTCCTCTCGCGAGGCCGGGTCGCAAGGCTCGGCCTCTCCGTGTGCGGGCGCAGGGGGATCCTTTGAGGGGCGTAGGGGAACCTTCCCAGGTTTGGCGAAGGGGGACTAGTGTTGCTCCGATGAGCCCCCGGACCGACGCCCTCAGGTTCAGGGTCACGCGCGCCGAGCGCAGGGTCCCGGCGCACGAGCGCGAACGGCTCCTCGCCGATCCCGGATTCGGCCGGATCTTCACCGAGCACATGGTCCGCATCCGCTGGGACAAGACGGCCGGATGGCACGACGCCGAGCTCCTCCCGTACGGGCCGCTCACCCTCGACCCCGGCACGTCGGTTCTGCACTACAGCCAGGCTGTGTTCGAGGGCCTGAAGGCGTTCCGGCAGAAGGATGGCGGCGTGGCCGCCTTCCGCGCGGATGCCCACGCCACCAGGTTCCGCAACTCGGCACGGCGGCTCGCTTTGCCGGAGCTGCCCGAGGAGCTGTTCCTCGAGGCCATCGACGTGCTCCTGGACGCCGACCACGAGTGGGTGCCCTCAGCGCCCGAGCACAGCCTCTACCTGCGGCCGTTCATGTACGCGACCGAGGTCACGCTCTCCGTCCACCCCTCAGACGAGGTGGTCTTCTTGCTGATCGCGTCGCCGTCGGGCTCGTACTTCCCGCGCGGAGTCAAGCCCGTCACGGTCTGGCTGTCGGAGGACTACACCCGCGCCGCCCCCTGCGGCACGGGCGCGGCGAAGACAGGTGGCAACTACGCCGGCGGCCTGCTCGCCCAGGCGCAGGCGGCGGAACAAGGCTGCGACCAGGTCGTATGGCTCGACGCCCACGAGCACCGGTGGGTGGAGGAGATGGGCGGCATGAACCTCTGCTTCGTCTTCGGTCACGGGACGAGCGCCCGCGTGATGACCCCCGCTCTGACGGGAACCCTGCTCCCGGGCGTGACCCGCGATTCGCTGCTGACGCTCGGTCGTGACCTCGGCTACGAAACGGAAGAAGGCAAGATCTCAGTCGAACAGTGGCGCTTGGGGTGCGGGGACGGCACGCTGACCGAGGTGTTCGCGTGCGGCACCGCGGCGGTCATCACGCCGGTCGGCGCAGTGAAGTCGGCGCATGGCTCGTGGACCATCGGCGACGGTGGTCCCGGCGAGGTGAATATGCGGCTCCGCCAGGCGCTCGTCGACGTGCAGCGGGGCGTTGCGCCCGACCCGCACGAGTGGCTGTTCCATGCCGAGGTATCGTCAAGAGAGTGATGGCCAGGCATGTGCTGATCGTCGGCGGCGGCGGGACCGGGGACTACACCGCCTTCACCCTGCGGAAGAACGGATTTGACGGCGAGATCACGATCCTCAGCGCCGACCAGGACCGGCCGTACGACCGGCCGTACCTGTCGAAGGAGTTCCTTCGGGGCGAGGTCGAGGCGCCGAAGGTCTACCTGCACGGCGAGGAGGACTACGCGAAGGAGCGCATCGACCTCCGCCTCGGCGAGCGTGTCACCGGCGGCTCGCTGCGCGAACGCAGGCTCGAGCTCGCGAGCGGGCGAGAGGTGAAGTTCGACGTCCTGGTGCTCGGCCTCGGCGGGACGCCCCGCCGCCTGCCCGGCATACCGGAGGCCGACAACGTGCTCACGCTGCGCTCGCTTGCCGACAGCCGCACGATTCGCGAGGCGCTCAGCCGCTCGCGGCGGCTGCTTTTGATCGGCGCCGGCTTCATTGGCGCCGAGGTCGCGGCATCCGCGCGCACGCTCGGCAAGGACGTGCTGATCGTCGAGGCTCTTCCCGTGCCCCTGCAGCGCGCGCTGGGGCGCGAGGTTGGGGAGATCTACGCCGCCATCCATCGCGACCATGGCGCCGACCTGCGGACGGCGACCAAGGTCGACGAGTGGCACGTCGCCGGCGGCCGAGTCACGGCCGTGTCCCTCTCCGACGGCAAGCGCGAGGACGTCGACCTCGTGCTCGTCGGCGTCGGCATCGAGCCCAACCTCGACCTGCCGAAAGCCCTCGGGCTCCCCGTCGACCAGGGCGGCGTGCGCGTCGACGAGGCGCTGCGCGCGGCCGACGGCGTCTACGTCGGCGGCGACATCGCCCTGCATCCCCACCCTGTGCTCGGGAGGCCGATCCGGGTCGAGCACTGGGAGGTCGCCAAGAACCACGGGCGCGGCATCGGCGCGTCGATCGCCCAAGGTGACAAGCCGTACACCAAGCTCCCGTACTTCTGGTCCGACCAGTACGACGTGAACCTCGAGTACCGCGGCCACGCCTCGGGCGAGGATGAAGCGGTGTGGCGTGGAGATCGGGCCGGGCGCAAGTTCACCGTCTTCTACTTGCGCGAGGGCGTCGTCGAGGGTGTGCTGTCGATGAACGACTCGAAGGCCAACGAGACCGGGGGCCGGCTCGTCGAAAGCCGGAAGCGCGTCGACCGGAAGGCGCTGGAGGGCGCCGAGCTGGAGGAGCTGGCGGCCACGGGCTCCTAGGCCGGCTGGTTCTCCTCGGGGAGCAGCCACGGCAGCGCCTCGGCCAGCGGCCGGACGAGGACGTTGAACTGCTCTTTTGGGATCAGGTTGCCTGCGACCAGGCCGAGGGCGGCCATGAACGCGGCCTGCTCCCCCTTGTGACCCACGTCGCCGTGCTCAGCCTTCCAGCTGACGAGCGCCTGGCCTGACTCGGTGAGGCCGAACAGGTTGCGCCGCACCTCGTCCCACGCAGGACCCCGGTCGGCGGTCTCGATGGCGTGCACCGCCGCCTTCTCAGCCTCGTGCATCTCGGCCTGGTGCATGCGCGCATGCCGGTCCCATCCCTGCGCGGCACGCTCGACGCCGGCCGGCGAGAGGACGCGTATATCGTCGATGAGACGAGACAGCGTGCGCTGGTGCTCGGGAAAGCCGTAGCCCTCGGCGTCGATACCCATCGCAGTAAGGCTATCGGGTTCAGCGGAGCCAGGCGGGCACCCATCCGAAGCGACCGAGCGCGAAGGGCCCGGGCCCCGAGACGATGACCTGGGCGTTGACCAGCACGCCGAGGTAGTACAGCCAGCGGAAGCCGTCGTCGTTCAGCGCGAATGCGACGGTCAACGCAAGGTTCACGGCCAGCAGAAATCCGAGCACGCCCGCCCATCGCGTGGCAAGACCGAGAATCAACGCCACGGCCGTGACGGTCTCGGCGACCGATTGGGCAAGCGCAAACGGCACCCAGTTCGGGACGACCACGTCGACGAGCAGCTCGTGCAGGCCGGGGATCGGATTCGCGCGCGCGGCGGAGACGAGCACCGGCTTCATCCACGCGATTCCCTGCCACTTCTGGCTGGCGAAGTAGAGCCAGTAGATGCCCACCACGAATCGAAATACGCTGGGCCACGCCTCCTGCACGATGCGGATCCTAGTGGCTACTTCATCACGCGAAGGAGAGGGTCGGTCGCGAATTGGAAGGCGCGAGCGGCCGGCCGCATGTGCATACGGTTGAGACGGTGCTGGACCGCCCCCTTGAGGATGGCCGCGCGCAGCTTGTGCTCCGAGAAGTCGGTGTTGAACAGCAGGCGGTTGTGACGCACTTTGTGCCACTCGCCATGCATCCGGCGCTCACGGACGCGCTCGTAGAAGCCGGTGCCAGGAAGCGGGTACGCGATCGTGTAGCTGACGTAGTCGAGCGGCAGGCTCGACGAGAAGTTGATGCTGCGGATGAGCGAATCGGTCGTCTCGCCGATGTAGCCGACCATGAAGAAGCCGGCGGCCTTGATGCCGGCTCCGGTGCAGGCCTCGACCGCGGCGCGAGCCTGGTCAGGCGTGATTCCCTTCTTCATCTCCTTGAGCACGCGTTCGTCGCCCGACTCGATGCCGAAGAAGATCCGGTTGCAGCCGGCGCGGTGCATCTGCTCGAAAAGGGCGCGATCGACGTGGGTGACGCGGCTGAGACACTCCCACGTCAGCGGAAGCTCGGCGTCCGCGATCGCCGCGGCGAGCTCCATCGTGCGCCTGTAGTTCAGCGTGAACAGGTCGTCGGACATCCAGACGTGGTCGTAACCGAGCGCCGCGATCTCGCGCATCTCGGCGACCACGCTCTCGACCGGCCGCGCGCTGAACAGGTCGCCGAACACCGACTTGTGGCAGAAGTCGCAGCGGAACGGGCATCCGCGCGTCGACATCAGCGGCGTCGTCGCGTCCTTCCAGTGCTCGCGCCAGTAGCGGATGTACTGGTCGTTCGGAATATCGCCGCGGTAGGGGAGCGGGAGGTGGGACATATCCTTCGTTCGCTGCCGCGCGACGCTGCGAACTGTCTCCCCGTCACGCTTGAAGACGACGCCAGGGATCTCTTCGAAGCGCCGGTCGTCGAGGTGCTCCAGGATCGAGACGATCGTCTCCTCGCCCTCGCCGACGGCGACGACGTCGAAGTCGTCGACGAACGTGTCCGGCTCGCCTGACGGGTACGGACCTCCGACCACGGTCAGCGCCTTCCCGCGGACCTGGGCCGCAAGGGAAAGAGCCTCGTCCTGCATGGTGATCATGCAGTAGATGCCGATGACCGACGGGCGCAGCCGGTCGATCTCCGCAAGCACCTCGTGGCGCTCGAGGAACGTGTGGTCGATGTGCCGGACGCTGTAGCCGGCCGCGCGGAGCGACGCGCTGAGGTACATGAGGCCGAGCGACGGCATGATCCAGTGGCGGCCCTGCCTCGGCGCGCGCTGCGGGTACACGAGGACGACGTCTGCTCGATCCATCACCTGGCCTCCTGGAGCTCGATCCGATACGTCGCGCCGCTGAACGGCGCGGGAAACATGTAGTCGAGCCCCGCCCAGTCGAAGTCGGGCGGGGCGTGCTCGCGCCCGGCGTAGAGCGACGCCCCGGGCAGCGACGGGACGGACCATTCGACACCCAGCGGACCGGAGCTCAGCCGCGCCCACGAGCCGGCCACCCGGTCCCAGCTGCCGAAGGCCGCGCCGGTCAGCGTCCGGCCGCCGGCCGAGGCGAGTTCGTCGAACGCCGCGGACGCCTCGTTCAGGAGGCCGACTTGCGAGTAGCCGGCGTCAAGACGGAGGACTCGCACCGCGACGGACACGCCATCCGCGTCGACCGTGTACGTGACCTCGACCGAGCCGCGTGGCGCGATGGGCGCGAAACGGTAGCGATGGGAGGCGTCGCCGCCGATCTCGTCCAGCTCGAACGTGCGCGTCCACGCCGACGGCGACAGCACGCTCGTCGTCGCGGTGCGGGGGTAGACCCAGCCGTCCGCGTACCGGACGATCGGCACACCGAATCCCATGCCTTCGCCGGTGGCCGCGGGCCCCAGCGTGATGCCCTTCGCCAGCGGCGCGGTCTTGCCCGCGGCGGTCGGCGTCATGGAAAGCGATGGCAGCAGGCGGAACGCGTAGACGGTCTTGCCACCTACCGCCTGGTAGGCGCGCTCCGAGCCGAGCGGCGCGAACGGTGGCGAGGCGACGCCACTGGCAAGGTCGGGGAACACCGAGGTGGCGGTGTAGTAGCTGATGTCCTCGAGCACGAGCGCCGTCACGCCGTGCGCGCCGAGCCAGGCGATGGCGTCGGCCCGGCTGTGCGGCAGCGATTGCGAGCCGAAGACGAGCGCAGGCGCCTTACCGCTGTAGTACGCGGCGACGGGCGAGTCGGTCAGGAGCGCACCGGGCGTGCCGCGAGCCGCAAGCCCGGCGGCGACCAGGCCGGCGTTCGCGTCGCCGAAACCGCTGAACACGGGCAGGAACGCGACCGCGAGCATCGTCGCCGCGGCGGTGGCACCCAGCCGGACGGGGGGCGCGTAGCGGTCGAGCGCGGCAGCGGCAAGCAGCGCCGCCGCCGGAAGCGCGGGGTAGAGGTAGCGATGGCTGCCGGTGTAATCACCGGCCACGACCAGGCCGAAGACCGCGGCGAGGTAAACGGCGGCGGGCACGTAGACGAAGCGCCACATCGCGCTCCCGTGCCGGCGCCACGCCAGGGCCACCCCCAGCGCGCCGAACACGACGAGCGGCAAGGCCGCCAGGCCGTAAGTCGAGGCGAGCTCGAGCCCGCGCGAGAGTGCGCCCGGAGCCAGGCTGCCGCGAGCCGTCGCGGAGACCACCTCCAGCGACCCGCGCGCCACCGAGTGGCTCGCCGGCGCAAAGCCGACCTGCAGGAACACGAGCACGCCGGCCGCCGGCACCACCCACGCGAGCGAACGTAATCTCGACCGGGCGCGGACGACTTCGAGGAACGCGAACGCGGCCGCCGCGGCCACCCAGATCCACGCCTTGGTCGAGGTCGCGCATGCCATCGCCGCGAGCAGCGCGGCGAGCGACATCCTGCGTCGTACGGCGGCCAGGGCGGCACCGGTGAGCAGTGCCGTCAGCAGGGGCTCGACGACGGCGGACCCGGATGTGAAGAGGAAGACGGGGTTCAGCGCGAGCAATGCGACCGCCAGGCGCCCCTGGCGCCGGTTCGGCGCTAGGGCGTACACGCACGCGGCCGTGACGATTCCGAAGGCGGCGCTCATGGCCTTCAAAGCGCCGATCTGCCACAGCCCGGCCGCGTGGAGCACGGCCGCGGAGAAGAGCTGGTAAACCGGCAGCCACGTGTCCTCCATGCCGAACAGCGGGTCGTGCGCGGTCCCGGTCGACGCCAGGCTGGCGGCGATCAGCCAGTGCCCGTAGCCGTCCTCGAAAGGCTCGGCCATGCGTGAGGCGGCGAGGAGGAGCAGCGCCGTGCCGCACAGCACCAGCGCCGCGGGCCCCGCGGCGCGCATACGGCCCAGCGCGGTGCGTCCGAGGCGGCGAAGGGTGAGCACCTGGAGGAGGTCGGCAGCGCTCAGGCACACCACGAACGCAAAGCCGGTCGCAAACATGCCCGCGTAAACCGCGATGAGCCACTGGCCGCGCACGGCCGCGATCGGGACCATCGCCGCGGAGGCGATTGCAGCCGCGGCCTCGACCAGGACGCGGGCGTCGCCTACGCGCACGTACGCCTGGTCGCGCCACTCCTGCCCGCGCGCGACGATGCGATGCTTCGGAGTCCGCTCGAACTCGCCGCCCGACCGCAGGGCCCGCATGAGCGCAAAGGTCGTGTTGACGGACATGCCGGCCCCGACCACCTGGCACAGCAGCGCCGGCAGGCCCGTCCACCACCTTCGCCCGCGCCGCGTCTGCGCCGCGACGAAGCCGATCCAGGGTGCGACGCCGACGAGCAGCGCGACGGTTGCGCTGAGGCCGACAAGCCCGGGAAGGCGCGCACCTCCCGGCGAGGTGAGCAGCAGCGGATAGCACGCGAGCTGCAGCAGCATCACCGGGCCCACGCCGTACGCGACCAGGTGGATGAGCGCCTGGAACTTCACGGCGGCGGAGCGCTCGCTCCGCAGCACCGACCCGGCGAGCCGGATCGCGGTCTGGAAGCTGCCCGTCGCCCAGCGTGACTGCTGACGGCGGTAGGCGTCGATCGACACGGGGAGCTCCTCGGGTACGACCACGTCCTCGAGGTAGGCGGCGCGCCAGCCGCGGAGCTGCGCCCGGTAGCTGAGATCGAGATCCTCCGTGAGGGTCCGCGCGCTCCAGCCGCCGGCGTCCTCGATCGCCGCGCGGCGCCAGACGCCCGCGGTGCCGGTGAAGTTCGTGAAGTATCCCGACGAAGAACGCACCGGCTGCTCGAACAGGAAGTGGAGGTCGATCGCCATCGCATGCAGACGCGTGAACATAGAGCACGTCTCGTCGAGATGACCCCATCGCGCCTGGGCGAAGGCGGTGCGCGGGCTGTCGAACGCGCCCATGATCCGGCGCAGGAAGTCGCGCGGCGGCACAAAGTCGGCGTCGAAGATGGCGATGAACGGCGCCTCCGTACGCGCCAGCCCGAACGCGAGCGCCCCGGCCTTGAACCCTTCCCTGGTCGGCCTGCGCACCTGCTCGATCGCCACGCCCATCGCGCGCCAGTGCGCGGTTCGCGCCGCGACGATGTCGACGGTCTCGTCGTCCGAGTCGTCGAGGACCTGAACGGCGAACCGGTCGCGGGGCCACTCTAGCCGGCACGCGGCGTCGATCACGCGCTCGGCGACGTAGCGCTCGTTGTAGATCGGCAGCTGCACGCAGACATGAGGCTCGGCGCCCCTCCAGCCTTCCGGCGGGGACCTGAAGCCGAGGCACGGGCGCCGCAGAGCGCGCACCGTCAGGTAGAGAAGGTTCAGGCCGAAACCGAAGAGCAGGGCGCTGGTGACGGCGACGACCGGCAGGGCGATGCCGGCGATCAAGGTTCGTCGAACAGGGTGTACGGCCGCATCGTCGCCCGCACGTACGCGACGCGCGCGAGCGCCTCCGGCCGGTGGCGGCGCGTCCACTGCATGTAGCGCCAGGCCGACCTTCCGAGGTGCCGGGCCGGGCCTTCGAGCAGCCGCGGATAGAGCGCCCGAGGGACGCGGCGCGTGGCGTCGACCTGCAGCGGAGCCGGCTTTGTCGCGAGCTGCGGAAAGTGCTGGAGCAGCCCGGGGTTGTCGTCGACGATCTGGCGGAATGCTTCGAGCCCGAACACCGGCTCGGCGACGAACAGCTCGAAGGCCATGTCCTCGTCCTGGCGCATGAGCGGCTTGCACTGCGAGCTCTCGAGAGCGAGGTTGACGGTCATCAGACGCGGCGCGAGCGGCCGGCGCGTGAGGTCGTCGACCGGCTTGGACCGGTGCCGCATCGCGTGCAGCAGGCCGAGGAGGTTGACGACCACGTAGGCGAGGTGGCGATGGCCGTCCTCGACGACCAGGTTCAGGTCGACGTCGTCCGACGCGCGAAAGCCGCCGCTGGCGAGCGAGCCCGCGATCGAGACAGCGGTGATGAACGGCGCCACCGCCACCAGCCTGCGCACAAACGCACGCGTCATCTCGACGTAGGCAGCCGACTCCTCGCGGTGGCTGTTGGCGCGCGCGCGGATCGCGGCCGCGCCGGCGCGGGCGACGCGCTCGACCACCAGTCCGTCCTCCAGCACGAGGTCGGAGCCGAGAGCGACCGCGCGCCGCACCTCGAACTCGGACAGCGGCCCGCCGAGGCACATCTCGCCCAGACGGGACGGCGCCACGGCGTACCCTCGACGGCGGAGGAGGGCGACGGTGCGGCGGACGCGATCGGAGACCCCTGAGGTCTCGACCGCGATGTGACCGACAGCCATCTGCTCCGATACGACCCCTGGTTACGTGGGATGATCGAAGGCAGGCCCCGCCAGCATAGAGGAGGAAGCCCATGACCGCCGACGGCCACTTCGAGGTGCCGAAACCGTCCAACGAGCCCGTCCGGGCGTACGCGCCGGGCGACCCTTTCCGCAAATCACTGAAGGCGCGGCTTGCCGAGCTCACCGACGCCAAGACCGAGGTCCCAATGCAGATCGGCGGCGAGCGCCGCTGGGGCGCCTCGAGAGCCGATATCCGCGCCCCGCACCGGCACGAGCTCGCCGTCGCCGAGCACGCGGTCGGTGGGGCCAAGGACATCGACGACGCGATCAACGCGGCGCTCGCGGCTCGGCGGATGTGGGCGGCGACCTCGTACCACGACCGCGCGGCGGTCCTGCTGCGCGCGGCCTCGCTGCTCGCGGGCAAGTGGCGCGACACGGTGAACGCCGCCACGATGCTGGGCCAGTCCAAGACCGCTCACCAGGCAGAGATCGATGCCGCGTGCGAGAGCGTCGATTTCTGGCGCTACAACGCCTATTTCGGCGACCAGCTCCTGCGCAATCAGCCCTACAACGACGGCACGGCGTGGAACCGGCTCGAGTACAGGCCCCTCGAGGGCTTCGTCTTCGCGGTGAGCCCGTTCAACTTCACCTCGATCGCGGCCAACCTGCCGACGGCGCCGATGCTGATGGGCAACACGGTGGTGTTCAAACCCGCGACCCAGACGCTGCTCGCGACTCATTTCCTCATGGAGCTGCTCGCCGAGGCGGGCATGCCACCGGGCGTCATCAACATGGTCAGCGGCAGCGCGTCCGAGATCGGGGCCAAGGTGCTTAGCCACCCCGACCTGGCCGGCATCCACTTCACCGGCTCGACCGAGGTCTTCCAGGGCATGTGGCGGGAGGTGGGCCAAAACATCGGCCGCTACCGGACCTACCCGCGCCTCGTCGGCGAGACCGGCGGCAAGGACTTCGTCGTCGCTCACGACTCGGCCGACACGGAGGCGCTGAGGACGGCGCTGGTGCGAGGCGCGTTCGAGTACCAGGGCCAGAAGTGCTCGGCGGCGTCGCGCGCTTACATCCCGCAGTCGATGTGGAACGCGATGAAGGACGACCTGGTCGACCTGGTCGACGCAATACCGCAGGGCGACGTGGCCGACTTCCGCAACTTCATGGGCGCCGTGATCGACCAGCGCGCTTACAACAGCCACATGCAGGCCATCGAGTTCGCGCGCAAGTCGAACACGGCGAAGGTCATCGCCGGGGGCAAGGGCGACGACAAGGTGGGCTGGTTCGTACGGCCGACGGTCATCGAGACGACGGATCCCGACTTCAAGCTCATGAAGGAGGAGCTCTTCGGTCCCATCCTCACCGTCTTCCCTTACGCCGACGGCAAGTTCGAAGAGACGCTCGACCTGTGCGACCGCACGAGCCCGTACGCCCTGACCGGCGCCATCTTCGCGCGCGACCGCAAGGCGATCAGCAAGGCGTCGGAGAAGCTCGTGAACGCCGCGGGCAACTTCTACATCAACGACAAGCCCACGGGCGCGGTCGTCGGCCTGCAGCCGTTCGGCGGCGGGCGCGCGTCGGGTACCAACGACAAGGCCGGCTCGTTTCTGAACCTGATCCGGTGGACGAGCCCGCGCGTCATCAAGGAGACGTACGTGGCGCCGACGAGCCACGCCTATCCGTTCATGGAAGACGACCACGAGCGAGGCGCGATCTAGGACCCTGGGCCAGGGTCAGACCGTCAGGGAAGCGGTCGATGGGTCGGTCCTCACCGTCACCATCGACCGTCCCGAGGTCCGCAACGCCGTCGACCCGGATACCGCGACGGCGCTGGCCGAGGTGTTCGAACGCTTCGACGAGGACGCAAGCCTTCACGTTGCCGTCCTCACCGGTGCGGGCGGGACGTTCTGCGCGGGCTTCGACCTCAAGGCGCTCGCGTCGGGCGCGAAACACGGGCTGCGCGAAACCGGACGTGGGCCGATGGGTCCGACCCGGCTGGCACTCGGAAAGCCCGTGATCGCTGCGATCGAGGGCCCCGCCGTCGCCGGCGGCCTCGAGCTTGCCCTTTGGTGCGACCTGCGCGTGGCCGCGCGGGACGCCGTGCTGGGCGTCTTCAACCGGCGCTTCGGCGTGCCGCTGATCGACCTCGGCACCGTGCGCCTGCCTCGCCTGGTCGGGCAGGGCCGGGCGCTCGACATGATCCTGACCGGGCGCGCCGTCGGCGCCGAGGAGGCGCTGCGCATCGGACTCGTGGAACGCGTCGTCGAACCGGGAATGGCGCTCGACGCGGCGCGCAAGCTCGCGGCCGAGATCGCCGCATTCCCGCAGGCCGGGCTCCGAGGCGACCGCCGGAGCGTGCTGAGCCAGTGGTCGCTGAGCCTCCCCGAAGCGATGCTCGCCGAGTTCCGGGAGGGGAGCTCGGCCATCGACTCGGGCGAGGCCATCGAAGGCGCCAGGCGTTTCGCGGAGGGCGAGGGCCGGCACGGCGGCCGTTAGCGTCGGGAGGCGAACTCCGCCGACCAACGCTCCTGCAGCTGCGCGCTCGCGATGTATCGCACCGACCGGCCGCCACCTTCTTGGGCCAGCCACCCGTCGCGCCGCAATCGCTGGAGATCCTGTACGGCTGTCGGGCTGGCGATCGCGTTCTCCCGCCGGTATTCGGAGTTCGTCAGCGGCAGGCCGAGCAGCACCTGGTCCAGCGCGGTGACCAATCGGTCCGGGTAACCCTCGGCGCGCGCCAGCGCTTCGCAGAAGTCGTGCCGCGCGTAAGCGAGCTCGAGCCAGCGCCGGCGCTCGGTCGCCTCGAAGACATGCGCATCGACGCAGAACTCGACCCACGGCAGAGCGTCGCGCCCTGGGTCGTACTCGTGGCCTTGAACCTCCTCCAGCACGGAGTAATACTCGCGCGTGTGGGTGCCGAGGTAGGGCTCGATGGAAACGAGCTCGGGCCTCAGCAGCCCTTCCCGCGCGAGGACCACCGACTGCACGACGCGAGCCACCCTGCCGTTGCCGTCGCGAAAGGGATGGATCGAGACCAGGTTCAGGTGAGCCATCGCGGCACGGATGATCGGATGTCGGGTGACGTCCCCGTCACGCAGCCACTCAGCCAGCTGGCCCACGAGCGCGTGGACGGAAGCGGCCCCGGGCGGACGGTACGGCTCGCGGCCCGGTCCGCGCGTGACCACTATGCCGCCTTCGCGCAAGCGCCCGGGCTTTGCCTCGGGCTGGGGGAAGCACACCAGGAAGTGGAGGTCGTAGATGGCCTGGGGCGTCCACGCGAAATGGGGGTCGTCCGCGAGCACGGCGACGCGATCCATCGCCTGGCCGTACGCGGCGATGATCCTTTGAGTCTCCACGCTGGCCTCGTTCGCGGGCCTGCCGGCCAGGATCTCCACCGTGTCCTCGATGCTGGCGCCGTAGCCCTCGATCGAAGTCGACCCGACGGTCGCCTCCGCGGCGGCGAGGCGCCGCAACGCTCCCGTCCAGGGTTCGGCCGATTCGCCCAGGTGCTGCGCAAGGTATCGACGCTGCACGTCGAGCTCCGACAGCCGGCGCTCGAGGGCGGGGGACTTCGGCGGAGTGCGATAGAGCGTCATGAACACCACTATAGCTGAATAAACGAATAATCGTTTATACGGCTAAACGGCGGTGACTTTCTTCTCCACGGCGGAGTTGACCGCCTCGAGGTTCTCGGCCACCCTCGCAAGTAGCCGGCGGAGATCCGCCCGCTCGGTCGGCAGGAGGCGGGCGACGGCGCCGGCCACCCTGACGGCGCCCATGCCCCACAGGCGCTCGAAAAGCCGCTCGGCCTTCGGCGTCAGCTCGAGCCACGTCAGGCGCCGGTCCTCGCGGTCGGGCACCCGCCGCACGTAACCCTGCTCTTCGAGCCGGTCGATGAGCGGAACGAGAGTGCCGGGTGTCACGCGCAGTCGCCGCGCAAGCTCGCGACCGGTCTGCCGGCCATAGCGCCGGATCGTGACCAGGGCCCGGAACTGAGGCATGGTGAGCTCCACGTCCATGAAGAAGCGGGCCGTGTCGTCGGAGAAGGCGGCATGGTGGCGGCCGAACAGGCGCATGATCGCGCGGATCTCGTCGACGTCGTTCTGGGCCACCGTGCTGTTCGACTGTACCAAATCGCTTGACTCAGGTCAATCATTTGATATTATCAAACGGTCGTGCTTCTCCGCCTGCTGAGAACGTACCTCCGCCCGTACTCTCGCGAGGTCGCTGTCGTCGTCGTGCTCGTCCTCGTCCAATCGATCGCGAACCTCTACCTGCCGAACCTGAACGCCGACATCATCAACGACGGCGTCGCCAAAGGCGATATCCCGTACATCTGGCGCACGGGCGCGGTGATGCTCGCGATCACGTTCGGCGTTGGCGTCCTCGCCGTGGCGGGCGTGTACTTCGCGTCGCTGGCCTCGCAGGCGGTCGGCCGCGACCTCCGGGGCGCCGTCTTCGGAAAGGTCCAAAGGTTCTCGGCGCGCGAGATGAACCGCTTCGGCACGCCGTCGCTGATCACTCGGAACACCAACGACGTGCAGCAGATCCAACTGTTCATGCAGATCGCGCTGACCATGCTGGTCATGGCGCCGATCATGGCCGTGGGTGGCGTGATCATGGCGCTGCGCGAGGACGTCCAGCTTTCGGCCGTGCTGGTGGTCGTGATCCCGTTGCTCGCGCTCATCGTCACGTTCATGTTCTTCAACGCGATCCCGCTGTTCCGCTCGATGCAGGTGAAGATCGACAAGATCAACCAAATCCTGCGCGAGCAGATCATGGGCGTGCGCGTGATCCGCGCGTTCATCCGCGCCGACTACGAGGCCAGGCGTTTCGACGACGCCAACGAAGACCTGACGTCGACAGCGCTCCGCGTGAATCGGATCTTCGTGATCGCCTTCCCGTCGGTGCTCGCGGTGATGAACCTGACGACGGTGGCGATCCTCTGGTTCGGTGGTCACCTCGTCGACGACGGCTCGATGCCGATCGGCAACATGACCGCTTTCCTCCTGTACATCATGCAGATCCTCATGTCGCTGATGATGGCCATCGCGCTGGTCATCCTCGTCCCCCGTGCCGAGGCGAGCGCGGCCCGGCTCCAGGAGGTCGTCACCGCCGAGCCGAGCATCGACGAGCCTGTCAATCCGAAGCTGCCCGAACGCTTGACCGGCGCCGTCGAGCTGCGAGATGTGACCTTCGGCTACCCCGGCGGCGAGCACCCAGTGCTCGAGGGCATCAGCTTCGAGCTGCGCCCGGGCCAGACCACGGCGATCATCGGCGGCACCGGCTCCGGCAAGACCACCGTGCTGAACCTCATCCCGAGGTTCTTCGACGTCAGCAGGGGCGCGGTGCTCATCGACGGCGTCGACGTCCGCGAGCAGACGCTCGAACAGGTCTGGAGCCGGATCGGCCTTGTGCCCCAACGCGCGTACCTGTTCAGCGGCACGGTGGCAAGCAACCTGCGCTTCGGCAACGAAGACGCTACCGACGACGAGCTGTGGCACGCCCTCGAGGTTGCGCAGGCGCGCGATTTCGTCGAGGAGATGCCGGGCGGGCTCGAATCCCCCATCGACCAGGGCGGAACGAACGTCTCCGGCGGCCAGCGCCAGCGCCTGGCCATCGCGCGCGCGCTCGTCAAGAAGCCCGCGATCCTCCTCTTCGACGACTGCTTTTCGGCCCTCGACGCCGGCACCGACGCGCGGCTTCGCGCCGCGCTGCGGGCGGACACGAAGAACTCCACCGTGCTGATCGTCGCCCAGCGTGTGAGCACGATCATGCACGCCGACCGGATCATCGTCCTCGACGAGGGCCGCGTGGCCGGCATCGGCGTCCATGCCGAGCTCGTATCGTCGTGTGAGCCGTACCGCGAGATCGTCGATTCGCAGCTCGGCGCGGCGGCGGTCGCATGATCAACCGACCAGGCGGCGGAGCGATGGCGGGGGCGGGCAGCGCTCAGCGCAGGCAGCCGGGCGGCTGGATGGGCATGGGCGGCCCGCCGCCCGCCAAGCTCAACAACGCCGGCAAGACGCTCGGCCAGCTTCTCGGACGGCTCCGGCCCGAGCTCCCCCGCATCATCGCGGTCGTCACGCTGGGCGCCGCCAGCGTGGCCGCGTCAGTCGTCGGGCCGAAGATAATCGGCAACGCGACGAACGTCATCTTCAACGGCATCGTCGGCAAGATGTTCCCGGCGGGCCTGACCAAAGCCCAGGCCATCGCGCTGCTTCAGGCCCGGGGTCAGGGCCAGATCGCCCAGATGCTGTCGGGCATGGACGTTACGCCCGGTAAGGGCATCGACTTCAACGCCCTGGCCATGACGCTGTTGCTGGCGGTGGGCCTGTACCTGCTCGCTTCCGTGCTGATGTGGGCGCAGGGCTACATCATGGCCGGCGTCGCGCAGCGCACCGTGTACGGGCTGCGCAAGGAGGTCGAGGAGAAGCTCTCGCGGCTGCCCCTGAAGTACTTCGACAGCCACTCCCACGGCGATATCCTCAGCCGCGTCACCAACGACATCGACAACATCTCGACGACCCTGCAGCAGGGCCTGAGCCAGATCGTCACGTCGGTGCTGACGGTGCTCGGTGTGCTCGGGATAATGGTCTGGATCAGCTGGCTCCTGGCCCTGATCGCTCTCGTCACCGTCCCTCTGTCGGTCGTGGTCACGCTGCTCATCGCGCGCCGCTCGCAGCGCCAGTTCGCGGCGCAGTGGAAGTGGACGGGCAGCCTCAACGGCCACGTAGAGGAGATGCACACGGGCCACGCGCTGGTGCAGGTCTTCGGCCGCATGGCGAAGGCGCGGGAGGTGTTCGACGAGCACAACGGCAAGCTCTACGAGGCGAGCTTCCGCGCCCAGTTCCTGTCCGGCATCATCCAGCCCGCGATCCAGTTCCTCGCGAACCTGAACTACGTCGCCATCGCCGTCATCGGCGCCTACCGAGTCGCGTCGGGCACCATGACGCTCGGCGACGTGCAGGCGTTCATCCAGTACTCGCGCCAGTTCACGATGCCGATCATGCAGATCGCCGGGCAGATGAACCTGCTCCAATCCGGCCTGGCCTCGGCTGAGCGTGTCTTCGAGCTGCTCGACGCGGAGGAGGAGAGCGACGAAGCCGCCGCGACCGCGTCCATTGGCGAGGTGAGCGGCCAGGTGACCCTGGAGAAGGTCAACTTCCGCTACGACTCCTCGAAACCGCTGATCACCGACTTCGACCTGCAGGTCAAGCCGGGCCAGACGATCGCCATCGTCGGGCCGACCGGCGCCGGCAAGACGACCATGGTCAACCTGCTGATGCGGTTCTACGACATCGACTCCGGGCGGATCCGCCTCGACGGCGTGGACACGCACGAGGCGCGGCGCGACGAGGTGCGCAAGGCGTTCGGCATGGTGCTCCAGGACACCTGGTTGTTCGCGGGCACGATCCGCGCGAACATCGCCTACGGCATGGAAGGCGCGACCGACGAAGAGATCGTCGCGGCCGCGCAGGCGGCGCACGTCGACTCGTTCGTGCGCACGCTGCCCCACGGCTACGACACCGTCCTCGACGAGGACGCGTCCGAGCTGTCGTCAGGGCAGCGTCAGCTGCTGACCATCGCGCGCGCGTTCCTCGCCGACCCGAGCATCCTCATCCTCGACGAGGCGACGAGCAACGTCGACACCCGCACCGAGGTCCTGATCCAGAAGGCGATGGCGCGGCTGCGCCGCGGGCGGACGAGCTTTGTGATCGCCCACCGGCTGTCGACGATTCGCAACGCCGACGCGATCGTTGTCATGGACGAGGGCCGGATCGTCGAGCAGGGCACTCATGAGGAGCTGCTCGCGCGCGAGGGCTTCTACTACCGGCTGTACAACAGCCAGTTCACCGAGGCGTGGTCGGCTGAGGCGAACGGTCAGCCTGCGCCCGCGCAGGTGCCCGCGCCGGCTCGGGCCTGAGCGCGGCCACCGACAGCAGGACCAGGAACCCCAGCTCGCCGACGAGCACCGGCGCAGGACCCCAGATAGCAATGCCTTCGGCCGCCACCACCACCGCGAGCGCGTAGAGCCAGGACCAGGCCGGCGCGCCGGCGCGCATGCACAGCCAGCCAGCCAGGCCCAGCATGACGAGGTCGTCGAGATGCGCGTACGGGGTTGCCAGCCTGCCGCCGGCAAGCGCGCACGCGTAGACCCACTCGACTCCGCGCCGCTTGAGCCTGGAGGCCATCAGCATCGTCCAGGCGGCGACGAAGACCTGCACCGGCCGCGCGGCAGTGCCGAGGAAGAACGCGAGGGTGAGCTCGCGGTTCACCGGTACTCCGGAGGCAAAGTCGAGCTGGGCCGGGTAGTCGTTGACGCCGCCGGGGCCGACCGCGAGCACAGAGGCCGCCGCGAGCAGACCGAGCGAGATCGTCGCCGCCGCAAAGGCCCGGTACTCACGCGCGACGAGCAGCGCCGGCGGCACCAGGATCGCGAGCTGCGGCTTGAGCACGAGCACGGCGAGCGCCACGCCCGCCCACACCGACCGGTTGGCTCGCAGCAGCGCGCAGGAGGCGGCCACGCCCGCGGCGACCAGGAAGCCAGGCTGGCCGAGCTGCAGCCCGTAGATCACCGGCAGCCATCCCACCGCGGCCACCAGGAGGATGAGGCGCGCGCGACCCGAGCCGGGCGCGGCCAGGCGCCAGGTCACCACCAGGGCAACGATCAGGAGCAAACTCCAGGCCCAGTAGGCGACGGAGTAGGGCAGGAGGGTGAACGGTAGCGCGATCCAGGCCACCGGCGGCGGGCTGATGAAGCGCGCGAGCTCCGCGATGGTGATTCCCGACCCCATGGCTTCGAGCTGCGCCTGCTGCAGGTGGAGGTCGTACAT
>CBJLKR010000010.1:0-21244 GCA_966423695.1 uncultured bacterium
CACTCCCCCATCGCGCAGGACCGCCGCGAAGACCTCCGCCTTCGTCTGCCGCAAGGCGTCGCCGAGGTCGGCGATCTCCAGCCCGTAGCGAAGGTCCGGCTGGTCGGTGCCGTACTTCAGGAATGCCTCCTGCTGGTCGATCCTCGGGAACGGGATCTCGAGCTCGATGCCGAGGATCTCGCGCCATATACGCGCGAACAGCCCCTCGATCAGCGTGAACACGTCCTCCTCGGTGCAGAAGGACATCTCGAGGTCGAGCTGCGTGAACTCGAGCTGGCGGTCGGCGCGCAGGTCCTCGTCGCGCAGGCAGCGTGCGATCTGGTAGTAGCGGCCGAGGCCGGAGACCATGAGCAGCTGCTTCAGCGTCTGCGGCGACTGCGGCAGCGCATAGAACTTGCCTGGGTAGAGCCGCGAGGGTACGACGAAGTCACGGGCGCCTTCGGGTGTCGTCTTGATCAGAAGTGGCGTCTCGACCTCGACGAACTCGTGCTCGTCCATGTAGGAATGGATGATCTTGTTGACGCGGTGCCGGAGCTCGAGGATCCGCTGCATGCGCGGGCGGCGCAGGTCGAGGTACCGGTACTTCAGACGCACCGATTCGTCGGCATCGGCGTCGTCCTCGATGGGGAACGGCGGCGTCTTCGCCGCCGAGAGAACCTCGACCTCGTCCGCGAGGACTTCGACCTCGCCGGTCGCCATGCGCGGGTTCTCCGCGCCCGCCCGCCGGCGTGCGACCGTGCCCGCCACGCGCACGACGAACTCATTGCGCAGGTGCGCGGCGGCGTCGGTGGAGCGGATCACCACCTGGACCACGCCCCACCGGTCGCGCAGGTCGATGAAGACGACTCCGCCGTGGTCGCGGCGACGCGCGACCCAGCCGTACAGCTCGACGTCGCGGCCCTCGTCGGACGCGCGCAGCGAACCGCAGTGAGGAGCGTTGAAACCGCTCATTCGAGCTTCTTGGGCAAGTCGTCCCATGAGACCTCCGACTGCTTGCCGCTCTGCATGTCGCGCAGCTGCGCTACCCGTCGCTGGGCGTCGTCCGGCGCGAGCAGCACCACCCACCGCGCGCCGACCTTGTTCGCCGACCGCATCTTGGCGCGCAGGCTCTTCGGCTCGTAGTCGACCGCGGTCGAGAGCACGCGCCGGCACCGCCGCGCGACCTCGGAGGCGGCGACGGCCAGGTCGCCGTCGGGCAGCACGAGCACGTCGGCGGGCGGGGCGACGGGGAAGTCGCCGCTGCGCGCGGCCATCAGCTCCGTGACCCGATCCAGGCCGCCGGCGAACCCGACGCCCGGCGTCGCGGGCCAGTGCATGTCCTCGGCCAGGCCGTCGTACCTGCCGCCCGAGGCGAGCGCGTCCTGCTGTCCGGTGGCACCGCTCGGATAGAACTCGAACACCGTGCGCGTGTAGTAGTCGAGACCGCGCACCAGGTAAGGGTTCAGCACGTACTCGATCGCCGCCGCGTCGAGCAGCCGGCGGACCTCGCCCCAGTGCTCCGCGCATTCGGCGCACAGGTGGTCGGTGATCTTCGGCGCGCCCGCCTTGAACGGCTGGCACTGCGGCACCTTGCAGTCGAGCAGGCGCAGGGGGTTGCGCTCGAGCCGGAGCTGACAGTCGCCGTGCAGCTGCGACTTGAGAGGCCGGTAGTAATCCTTCAGTTTCTCCAGGTACGCGGGCCGGCAGCGTGCGTCACCGATGCTGTTGAGCTCGAGGCGCGGATCGTCGAGCCCGACGCGCTGCAGCCAACCCGCCGCGATCTCGATCACCTCGGCGTCCACGCCCGCGGCTGCGCTGCCGATCGCCTCGACGTCGAACTGAGAGAACTGACGGTAACGTCCCTTCTGCGGCCGGTCATAGCGGAACATCGGCCCGAAAAGGAAAAGACGCGAAGGCTGGGGGCCCTGGTTGAGCTGGCCCTCGAAGTACGCGCGGACGACGCCCGCCGTCGCCTCTGGGCGCAGGGCGACGTTGCGGCCGCCGCGGTCCTCGAAGCGATACAGCTCCTTGGCCACGGCGTCGGTGTCCTCGCCCACGCGCTCTATCAGCTCGGAGGGCTCGATGATCGGCGTCTCGATCTCCTCGTAGCCGAAGGTCCGCGCGACCGACCGCGCCGCCTCGGTGGCCGCGCGCCACAGCGGGATATCGGCGGGCAGGATATCGCGGACTCCGCGGACAGACCTGATCGGCTCGGACTTGGGCATTAGATCGTCGATTGTAAGAAGCGCCCGGGTAAACTCTCGCGCGGCCCGCATGACGATCGCTTATGTACAGGTCATCACCCTCGTCCTCGCCGCCCTCGCCCTCGTCATGGGCGCGTGGCTGCTCATCGTCGGCAGGCGTCCGTGGCGCGGCGGCGAGCGCTCGGAATTCGCGCCGCGCGTGCGCCTGCTCGGGCTGAGCTACATCCTCGTGTTCGGCTCGGCCATGGTCCAGGTCATCACCCAGCCTGCCGGCGTGGCGGCCGAGGCGCTTGGCGGGTTGATGGTGCTCGGCGGCATGATCGTCATCGTCGTCGTCTACCTCGAAGCACGCGCGGGGCGGCTCGCGACGCGCGCGGACCGGCTCGACAACCGCCTCCGCAGCTAGAGGCCCCTAGAGTCCCGCCCGCTCCCGGCTCGTCCGGTAGCCCTCCGCCGACTTCAGCGACTCGCTGAGCTCCTCGCTGCGGATCGGCTTGCTCATGTAGTCGTCGAACCCCGCGCGCAGGCACCGCTCCTGATCGCCCGGCCCGGCCATCGCGGTCAAGGCGATCAGTCGCGGCCGGTTGCCTCGCGGCCAGCGCCGGCAGATCGCCTCCGCCGCCGCCAGTCCGTCCATCTCGGGCATCAGCACGTCCATCAGAACCGCGTCGTACGGCTGCTGCGCCACCGCAGCCACCGCCTCGCGTCCGTTCGAGACGACGTCGACGGTGTGCCCAAGCTTTGTGACCAGCCGCTTGAGCAGGTTCTGGTTCAGCGCGTTGTCGTCGGCTATCAGCACCCGCAGCGCGCCCGGCTCGACGGGCTGCGAAAGGTCCTGCCGCGCCCCCCGGCCTCCGACCTGGATGAGGACATCGTGCAGCGTCCGCGGCGGAACTGGTTTGGTGAGCATCGCCTGGATGACGCCACTGTCGGCGGCCTCGGCCTCGGCGGCCCCCGGCGTGGACGAGGCGATGAGGATGATGGGCATCTGTTCGGCGCGGCGCGTCCCCCGGAGCGCATCGGAGATCTGCAGGCCGTCGATCGAGGGCGGGCGGTGCTCGATGAGCGCGATGTCGAACGGCCGGCCGATCTGAACCGCCGCCTGGGCCTCTTCCGGTGTGGCCGACGTCGCGCTCGCGCCCCACTGCTCGACCTGCAGCCCGAGCACGCGCTTCTCCGTCGGATCGGCGGCGACGACGAGGACACGCATGCCCTCGAGCGTGAGCAGCGTCGTGCCGACGCCGCCTGGCAGCGCCTCGGCGAGGACGGTGAACGCAAACGTCGTCCCGGCGTCCGGGCCGGCCTCCACCCCACCCTGCTCGACGCGCAGCTCGCCGTCCATCATCTCGACGAGGCGCTTGGTCGTACGCAGGCTCAGCACGGACAGGCGGTCGCCCGGTTCGAGCCGGTCGTACCGGCCGGTCACGCCGTCCAACCCTCCACGCAGGATGCGCGCGGGCACGCCACGACCGGTGTCGCGGATCCAGAAGTTCAGGGCGACCAGACCGCCGCGGTCCTCAGCCGTCAGCTCGACGCCGATGCCGCCGCGGTAGGTGCGGTCGACCGCACCGTGCAGCAGCGTGAGCAGGATCTGCTCGAGCCGGCGCGAGTCGCCGATGGCGACGTTCGGGACGTCAGGGGCAACGTGGAACGAGATGTCGAGCGACTTTGAGCCGGCTGCCTCCGTGACGAGCGCGAGGCAGCTCTCCACCGTCGAGCGCACGTCGAACGGATGCAGGGCAAGCTCGAACTCGCCGCTCTCGATCGTGACCGCGTCGAGCACATCGTCGACGATCCGCGCCACCTGCTCCGCGCCGGTCTCGACGATGGCCGCAAGCTCACGCTCCTCGCTCGACTCGGCGCCGGCCGAGAGCAGGCCCGCTGCGCCGACGACCGCGTTGAGCTGGTTGCGCAGCGTGTGCCCGACGTCCGCCAGCAGCTCGGAGTCGACTTCGATGATGCTGTGATGGCCGTCCTGCTCGCCGTTCGGCGGCGGGGCCGCGGCGACCTCTTCAAACTCCTCGCCCATCAGTAGAGGTCGTCCATAGCAGGCTCGGGCGCCGGCTCGAACATCGACTGGGGCAGCTCCACGCCGTTGGCCTTGAAGTGCTCCGCGAAGGTGGTCCCGGTTCCTGTCGCAGTGTGGTACCCGACCGCCTTGCCGTCGGGCATGACCGCGACCTGGCGGAACGTGAAAACCTCGTTGAGCCCGATTTCGCCGTCTTTGAGGCCGAACACCTCGGCGATGCCGACGATCTTGCGGGCACCGCCGCGCAGGCGCTCGGTCTGGACGACCACGTTGATCGCCGAAGCGATCTGGCTCCGAATCGCGCGCGACGGAAGCTCCGTGCCGGCAAGCAACACCAGAGTTTCCAAACGATTGATGACGTCGCGCGGATTGTTCGCGTGGACGGTGCTCATCGAGCCGTCGTGGCCGGTGTTCATGGCCTGCAGCATGTCGAGCGCCTCGCCGCCGCGGACCTCGCCGACGATGATGCGGTCCGGACGCATGCGGAGCGCGTTCCGGACGAGATCGCGAATCGTGATCTGGCCGCGGCCTTCGACGTTCGCCGGCTTCGATTCGAGGCTGATCACGTGCACCTGCCGCAAGCGCAGCTCGGCGGCGTCCTCGCAGGTGACGATGCGCTCGTTCCCGGGGATGAAGCCTGAGAGCACGTTGAGCAGCGTCGTCTTCCCCGACCCCGTCCCTCCGGAGACGATGATGTTCAGCCGCGTCTTGACGGCTGCGTCGAGGTATTTGAGGATCGCCTCGCTGGAGCCGCCCGTCATCACGATGCGGTCCGGCGTGAGGACCTCGCGGCCGAACTTCCTGATCGTGAGGCACGGGCCGTAGATCGCGACCGGGGGGATGACCACGTTGACGCGCGAGCCGTCCTTGAGGCGCGCGTCGCACATCGGCTCGGACTCGTCGACGCGACGCCCGATGGTCGAGACGATGCGGTCGATGACGCGCCGCAGGCTCGCCTCGTCCTCGAACGCGAGGTTGGTGAGCTCGATCCGACCGCGCCGCTCGACGAAGATCTGCTCCGGCCGGTTGACCATGATCTCGGTGATCTCGGGGTCGCGCAGCGGCGCCTCGAGCGGGCCCAGGCCGATGACCTCGTCGAACAGGATCTCCACGAGCCGCTCGCGGTCGTCGGCGGTGACCAGCGCGGCCGGCGGCTTGTTGCGGAAGTGGTCCTCGGTCAGCTGCGTGAGGAGCCGGCGGATGCCGGCCCGGTTGCTGATGTCGATGGCCGCGGCGTGCCGGCGCAGCAGGTCGGCGTGGATCTCGGCCTTGGCCGCGGCGAGGCCCGGGCTCAGGAGCGCAGGCGCCTCGGTGGTGCGGAGCTGAGTGTCGGGGGCGGCGGCGGCCGCGGCGGTGCCCTCGCGCGCCACCGCTCGGCGCTCCGCGGGCGCGACTGTCGGCGTGCCGCTAGCCGGCGTGACCGGCTGCGGCGGCGCCGGGGCCGGGGGCGAGGGCGCGACCGGCGTCGCGACTGGCGTCTGCTGGTAGCGGCGGTCGAAGCGCTCGGAGAGCTTCATCGAGGCATCGCGCGCTTCACCAGGCGCCTGTGAGCTCGCTCGGCCACCCTCTTGACGACCGGGTCCGGGTCGGAGTGCGCGAGCCGCATCAGGCCGTCGGCGGCAGCCCGATCGGCGATCGCGGCCAGGGACTTGCAGGCGGCCAGCCGGACCTGCCTCGGCCAGCGCCGGTCGTGGGCGATGCCGAGCAGCGGTGAGACGCGCAGCGCGTCACGGCGGAGTCCACACGCCAGCACGGTCGCCACGGCGGCGCGCTCGCTCCGCGGCTGGCGCATCAGCGCCTCGATGTCGACGTCGGACGCCGCGCGCGAGAGCGCGATCGCGAGCCGGTACAGCGAAATGGCCTCGCCTGCGCCCATCAGCAGCTCCACCGCCCTTCGGCCCCCCAGCTGAGACAGCGACCGGACCGCGGCGTCGCGGACGCGCGGGTCGGGGTCGGCGAGCAGGTCGCCGATCCACAGGACCGAATCGGCGAGGCGCGCTGCGCCGCACAGGCGGGCCGCGGCCGCCCGGGTGCCGGGATTTGGGCTGGCGAGCGCGTTCAGCAGGTCGTCGTGCAGCCCCGACCGGCGGAGCATCTCGTGCACCATCCAGTGCGGCAGGGCGCCGACACCCGGTCGACCGAGCGCCCCCTGGAGGACGCGGGCCACCGGCACCGGCTCGGCCAGGAGCTCGGTCGCCGTGGCGTTGAGGATCGCCGACTTCTCGCCGTCGATGGCGGTGTTAACCACCCGTTCAACGCGCCCCGCCACCCTCGACCGGGCGGCGGCTCGCGCAACCGCCTGCGTCGCCGGGCGCGTATTCGAACCATTGCTGCGAAGCTGGGAGTCCATCTCGGGGGCGCGCGCTACAGTATCGGCGTTTTGAACGCCCGCGAGACCCCCGAAACGTTACAGCGGGCGCGGGAGGATGAGGGTAGCCAGAAGGGCCCCGCCGCCGGGCCGAAGGCACCGGCCGACCAGGCGCCGTCGGTCCTGCAGATGCGGATGCGCATCCTGGAGATGTCCGCCGTTTTCTCGGAGCTGAGCGACGGCGTATTGCGAGCCGTGGCCCGGCGCATGCGCACGGTCGGGCTGGCCGCGCGGGACACCCTGCGCCTGGGCGGCCGGGGCGAAGACGTCGTCGTGTTCCTTGCGTCGGGCCAGGTCGAGGAGTCGATCACCGACGGCGCCGGCAAGGTGCTGCTGACCCGGCGCCCCGCGCCAGGAGACCTGGTCATCCTTCCGGCGCCGCGGGAAGCCGACCGCCACGTGACGAGCATCTACGGCCTGACCGATGCGGTCCTTTTGACCCTCGACCGAGACGGGCTGATGGAAGGGCTCGGCGCGGACGTCGAGAAGGTCGCGGTCATGCTCGACAAGCTGTGG
This sequence comes from uncultured bacterium, assembly GCA_966423695.1. Taxonomy (GTDB): domain Bacteria; phylum Chloroflexota; class Dormibacteria; order Dormibacterales; family Dormibacteraceae; genus 40CM-4-65-16. The sequence continues at coordinate 7,097 of CBJLKR010000010.1, forward strand.
GAGCAGGAGCTGACGGCGGCGGCGGCGATCGCCGCCCAGAATGCCGGCCGGCAGTCTGCCGCGGTCGTCGTCATGTTCTCGGCCAAGGGGGGCGCCGGCACGACGACGCTCGCCATCAACGCCGCCGCGGCGCTCGCCCGCAGGTTCCCCCGCCAGGTGCTTCTCATCGACCTCGGCGCGCCGTTCGGTCACGCGGCCCTGTTCGCCGACCTCATCGCGACGGGATCGATCGCCAGCGCCTCGAAAGCGTCGGCGGCCGACTTTCAGGCCGTCGTCCGCGGCAACATCGTCAACCACCGCACCGGCATGGGCGTTTTGCCGGGAACGCTCCGCCCCGAGGAGGTCGACACCCTGACCGGGGACCTGGTCGGACGCGTTCTCGATGTCGTCGTCGGCTGGCAGAAGGTCATCGTCGTCGACGTCGGCACCTCGCTTGGGGAGGCGGCGCTGGCAGTCATCGAGCGCGCCGAGTGCCTGGTCATGGTCGTGCCGCCGGAGATCGCGGCCATGACGGACGCGCGCCGCGCGCTCGCGATCTTCCGCGACATCATGAACGTGCCCGACAACCGCGTCGAGCTGGTGCTCAACCAGCGCTCGCCTCACCCGCCGCTGGACAAGGCGGCCGTCGAGTCGATCCTCGGGCGCAAGATGTCGGTCGTCGTCGGCTTCGACGACTCGCGCCCGGAGGATTCGACCATCGCCGGCGGCCTCGTCCTGCAGCACGACCCTTCGTCCACTGTTTCACGCGGCGCGACCGAGGCCGCGCGGGTAGTCCTGGCGAACCTCAACCTCGATGGCTAAGCGTTCAGGCCGAGGGCAGGCGCTCGTCGAGCTCGCTCTCGCGCTGCCGGTGCTCATCGTCCTGGTCGCGGGTGTCCTCGAGCTTGGGCGCGGATACGCCTTCGCGGTCGAGACGTCGGACGCGGCGCGCGACGCCGCCCGTTTCGTCGCCGGCAAGACGCCGACGACCAACGGCCCCGGCCTCGCCGCGATGTGCAGCTTAGTCACCGCCGACCTCGCCGCCGTCACCTCAAACGTTTCGTGCCCGACACATGTCGGCCACGCGCCACCGTTCGTCGCTGGCGTCGACTACACCAAGCCGGTCGCGGGCCAGGCGGTGATCGCCGTGTACTGCGGCGCGAGCGGCGACTGCACCGGCGCGGTGCAAACGCTCTACCAGTCGGAGGTCGACGTCTACGTCTACTACGGCTTCAGCGATCTCAACGTGCTGGGCGGAGGCATCACCATCACAGGGTCGAGCCGAGCCACCACGGCATGGTGAGAAGGAGTCCCCACATCCGGCCGGCCGCTACCGCGGCGGGCCACCTTTCCCACAGGTGGGGAAGGGCGCAGGCGCTGCTCGAGTTCGCCCTGATCGCGCCGGTCCTTTTCCTGCTGATCGGCGCGACAGTCGACCTGGGCCGCGGCCTGCTGATCTACACCATGCTGCAGGGCGCGTCTCGCGATATGGCGAGGCAGGCGGTCCTCCACTACTACAGCGGGTCGAACTCGCTGCCGCCGACCTGCACGACGCTTCCGTCGCCGTGCTCGCTCGGCCCGCTCACCAACGGCGCGCACCAACTCGACCCGCTGGGCATGTCGGTCGTCTACCAAGACTCGACCGCCATCTCGAGCGCGCCGAGCTATGGAACGTACGCCGCCAACGCCAACCCGCTTCAGCCGGGCACCATCACTCTGACCGGCCCGATCAGCGCCAGCACGGTCTACGTCTTCATCTATGAGCTCGACTCGACGGGAGGCAACCCCAACCCGAGGTGGAGCTGCCCTTCATGCGCCGGCGTGAACGGCGCCGCCGTCCGGACGAGCGGTCATCAGCTGGTCGTGGTCGACCTGAAGCTGCAGTGGAAGCCGGTCCTGAACACACTGCTCGGGATCCCGAGCGCGATCACGTTCGATTCGCAGACGGTAGGAAGGCTCGAGTACTGATGCAAGCACGACGGCAGCGCGAGTCCGGCCAGGTCTTGATCATCGTCGCGGTCTGGCTCGTCGCCCTGATCGGCTCCGCCTCTCTCATCCTGCTGACCGGGTCGGTCGAGTGGCAGCGCAACCAGCTGCAGCAGCTCACCGACCAGGCCGCGCTTGACGCGGCGCTGAAGGTCGGCGTCGGCTGCACGCCGGGCTCGGCGGGCACCGTCATCACGGAGGCCGACAACTTCGTCGCCACGCAGCGCACGCGCACGGGCACGTTGACGATCGGCGCCGGCACGTGCGCCGGCGGCTACACCGGCACGGACACCTTCTCGCCCGGGATCACCGAGACCATCCACTACCCGTACCGCGCGCACCAGCAGCAGGTCGAGGTGATCCTCACGCTCGCCCTTCCCATCTCGTTCGGCAGCTACATGGGAGCGTCGAACACGAACGTGACGCGGCGGGCCGTCGCGCAGCAGCTGAACGGCTCGACGCCGGCGATCACAACGTCGAACCTGAGCTGCACGGGCGGCCAGGTCAACGTGCAAGGCAGCGTCGTCGCCGGCAACACGATCTCTCTGAGCGGGTCGTGCGCGCTTTACGCGCATGCGCGCCTCGACCCCGCGTCGAGCACCTACTCGGATCTTGGCGACATATCGGTCTACGCCGGCGGCCAGTCGTGGGTCGGTGGCGGTGGCGCATGCGCGGCGGGCGCAATGTCCGGGTCGACCGACGCCGTATGCGCGGACGGCTTCGAGCTCAGCGGCCACACCGCGATTACGTGCGGCGCCGGCGGCACCAGCGCGTACCTGCTCGCCGGCGACGCGGCCGTCAACCCCAACCCGTGCGCCGGAGGCACAGGCGCGCAGCCCGTCCAGCCGGTTTCGATCGGCCTTCCTCCCGAACCGAACGCCGACCCGGCCGCGATCGCCACGCTGCGCAACAACGCCAACGGGCCGCTCGGGGCGGCATGCTCTGCGGCCGGCGTCTACCCCAACATCACGGCCGGCGGGACGGTCGTCGGCACGGGGCTCGGCCCGTCCCCGATCGCCAAGGACGCGAGCGGCTTCTACCACTTCAAGCCGAGCTGCTACGGCTACCTCAACCTCTCGAGCCTGGCGACCGGCATCACGAACCGGCAGACCGGGGCGACCGTCGGTCCGGTCACGCACTTCGTGACGCCCACGCTGCCGGCGGCCAGCATCGCCGGGACGCTGCTGGTGGCCACCATCAACTGTCTGACCACGCCGAACCGCTTCCAGGGGCCGGCGAATTGGCTCCAGGCCACGGAGGTCAACGCCGCGGGCGCGGGCAGGACCGAGATCTGGTACTACCCGAGCAACCCGGGCGGTGTATCGAACGGCACCTTCACGATCAACCCGGCCAACATCAACTGCAACGCGCAGATGACCGAGTGGTCGGGTGCCGCCGCCGCCTCGCCGCTGGACCAGACGGGGACCGCGACGAGCCCGGGCGCGCTCAGCCTGTCGGTCTCGACGGCCGGGAACATGACGCAAGGCGGCGAGCTGGTCATCACCGCCGACGGATTCAACAAGGGTGTGGGCGGCCAGACGTTCGCGAGTGGCGCTGGGTGGACGGCACTCACCGCGGCCGCGGCGCAGGGCTTCGCCAGCGAGTACCGCCTCGACCTGCCGTCCGGGGTGGCGACCGAAACCGTCAGCGGCAACCCGTCCACCTCGTGGTCGCTCGCCATCGCCACGTTCAAGCCGGCGAGCTCTTCCAGCGGCGCCGTGCTCGATCCGGGCTTCTACTACTTCAACGGCTCCGGCTTCGCGGGCGGAGGCGGCATCTGCCTCAACGGCGGCGAGCTCCTGGCCCAGGATGTGACCATCGAGTTCGTCAACGCCGCCGGCTTTTCGACGGGCACGTGCGCCCCGGGCGGTGGCGCCAACTGCACCGCCGGGTCGTGCCAGCTCGGCTCGACGCCGTGCTCCGTCTCAGCCTGCCCGCCCAACACGCCGTCCGATTCGGCCGGCGGTGGTTACTCCTGGTTCGCGGCGCCGTGCTCCTCGGCGCCGGCCGGCGACGCCAGCTGCCCAGGCTCCGCATGGTGCCCGGCCGGTGACCGCGCCTGCTGGAACCTCCTCGTCTGGGCTCCAGCCGGCAGCACGGGTCAGATCGCGGTCAAGGGCACGGTCGCGCGCGGTTGGCTGCTCGGGTCGGTGTTCTGGCCCGGCACGTGCACCGACACGGTCAACGGCACGAGCATGGTGGCCGGCACGATCGCCTGTGGCACGCTGTCCATATCGGCCGCGGGTGGGGCCGCCACAGCCGTCGGCGGCGACTTCGGCGTCAACACCGCCCTCGTCGAGGCGGTCCTGGTCGAGTGAATCGCGCTTGTGGGTTGCGCTCGGGCGTCCATTTTGTGAAGCTAGCGCGCGCAGTTAAGTGTCAATAGCCACCTCCGCGCTCGCCCGGCCTCGCCGGAGCCGTCTCTACATCGTCGTCGGCGCAGTGCTGGCGGTCCTCGCTTTCGTGCTGGCGGCGGGCATAGCGCTGCTGCCCCAGATCCAGGGCTCGACCGGCGGCGCCCGGGTGGTCGTCGCGGCTCACGACATCAAGGCGCGGACCGTCATCACGGCCTCGGACCTGACCCTCGGCAACTTCAGCCCCGCCCCGCCCGAGGCGTTCACCGCCACCAAGGACGTCCTGGGCAAGGGCGCGCGGGTTGACATCACCGGGGGACAGCCGATCACCGCCAACCTGATCGCGCCCTCGGGCGATCTCCTCAGCACCAGCGACGTCGCCTACCTACCGATCCCCAAGGGCTGGATAGCCGTGACGGTGCCCACAGGGGAACAGGTCGGCGTCGGCGGCTACGTCCAGGTCGGCGACCGCATCAACGTGCTCGCCACTATCAACACCGGCGTATTCGGCCAGAGCCCTGCTCGCAACGTGGTGCTCACCGTGTTCCGGGACGTCGATGTGCTGCGCGTCGGTCCGGCCAACGGCACCGCGACCGCCGGAGTGGTCACGAGCAGCTTGACCGTGCTCATGACGAACTGTGATTCGGAGTACCTCTACTGGCTGCTCAACAATGCGTCGATGAAGTACGAGCTCGAGTCCTACACCGACTACCAGACCGCCCCGAACGAGCCGGATGCAAAATGCCCGAACGCGTCGTCGGCGACTGGGGTCGGTCCCAAGGACGTCGACGGGCGCTGGCACTTCACGACCCACTGAGGTAGTCGCTTGACCACTGCGATCATCCTCGTCGCGGTGGCGGCGGCGCTCGGCGTGGGGCTGGTCGTCTTCGGGATGGTCCAGGCGCGGCAGGCGGAAGGCCTCGAGACCTCGGTCAGGGCGTCGTACCGCACCCTCGCCGACGTCCGGGAGCAGTTGAGGCGGCGGTTCGAACCGACCGGGAGGCCTTCGTGGATCGCGGCGGAGGACAAGACCAGCGGCCTGCAACGCGACCTGGTCAGCGCGGACATCGAGCTCAGACCGTACGAGTTCCGCTTCATCCAGGCGGGCTTCGCGGTGGTCGCGGGGGTCATCGGGCTCCTGCGCTTCGGCCTCGGGCCCGAGTTCGTGATCCTGGCGGTCGTCGGTTTCCTCCTGCCCTGGGCATACCTGCGGAACCGTCGCGGCCACAGGCTGCGCCAGTTCGACGCCAATCTTCCGCGCGCGATGGAGCTGATCGCGAACTCCATGAAGGCAGGCCAGTCGGTTGCGCAGTCGCTGACCGCCGTGACTGACAACGCCGGGCCACCGGTGGCTGACGAGTTCGCGCTCGCGCGCCGCGAGATGGAGCTCGGCGCGTCACTCGAGAGCGCGCTGAACAACATGGTCAAGCGCATCGGCAGCAATGACCTGAAGCTCATGGTGATGGTGATCACGATCCAGCGCTCGGTGGGTGGCGACCTTCCCGCGATCCTCGTGACGCTGGCCGACACCATGCGTCAGCGCGAGGAGATGCGGGCGGAGATCATGGCCGCGACAGCCCAGTCCCGGGCGACGGCTCTCATCATCACTTTGCTCCCGATCGTCGCGGCGCTGCTGCTGTACTTCATCGTCCGCGACTACTTCCGCCCGATGCTCGTCAACCCGATCGGCTGGGTGATGCTCATGCTGTCCGGGTTCCTCCTCTTCGTCGGCAACGTGATCATCCGGCGGCTGACGGCGATCGTATGAACGCGCTGCCCATCGTCATCGGCGTTCTGGCCGCGGCAGGGGCGTATCTCCTGACGATGGGCTTGATTGCGTCGCGCGCGGCCGATGCCGCAACGCTTGCACGCGAGCGCCTCGCGCGGCAGGAGGTCGGTCTCGGTCAAAGCGCCGTCGCACTGCAGCTGGAGAGGCCGTTCACCGAAAGGCTCTTCGGCCCGATGCGCCGGTGGCTCGAGCGGCAGGCAATGCGCTTGACGCCGGAGGCGCAGGCAGCCAACTTCCGGCGCCAGCTCGACTTCGTCGGCAACCCGCTGAGCCTGGATCCAGCCAGTCTGCAGACGCTGCGCATCGCCGCGGCGGCCGCGCTCGGCGCCATCGGGACGGCGATTGGCATGTTCATCGGCACGCCGTTCGCCATCGGCCTGGCGCTGCTTGGCGGCGTCGCCGTGGGGTTCTACGTGCCGGTGTTCTGGCTCGACCAGCTCGTCCGCGACCGCAGGGTCGAGCTGGAGGCCTCGCTGCCGAACGCGCTCGACGTCGTGGCGATCAGCATGGAGGCCGGGCTGGGCCTGGACCGTGCGCTCGAGCAGCTGGTGCGCCACCAGGACGACTCCTTGACCCTGCTCGTCGCGCGCGCGCTGCGCGAGATCCAGCTCGGGCGCCCACGCGCCGACGCGCTGGAGGAGATGGCGGAGGCGACGGGGATCGAGGACTTCGCCTCGTTGGTGCGGGGGATCCTCTACGCCGAGCGAACCGGCGTGCCCATCGCGCGCACCATCGCGGCGCATGCCGCCCAGATGCGCGTCAAGCGGCGGCTGAAGATCCGCACCGAGGCGGCGCGGGCCTCACTCAAGATCCTGTTCCCGACGGTGGGATGCGTCTTCCCCACGCTCTGGCTCATCCTGCTGGGGCCGGCGCTGATCGTGGTGCTGACCATCGGCCACTAGATATGAGCGGGAACCCGGATGGTTCCCGCTCATCGCCCCGGCGCGGAGCGCCGGGGCTGCTCACCCTCCGGTATACGGTTCAGATTGTTTGAGAGCCTTCCACGATCCACGCCAGGCGACCGAAAGGTCACGCGTGTCGCGGCCGGGTTGAACCCGGCCGCCAATGCAACGTTGGCTCAGGTTAGAAACGGGTTGGTCTTTCCGTTCGCATTGGCCACTGAAAATGAGCGGGAACCCGGATGGTCCCGCTCATCGCCCCGGCGCGCAGCGCCGGGCTGCTCACCCTCCGTACAACGTTGGCTCAGGTTAAGAACGGGTTGGTCTTCCGTTCGCGCCCGATGGTGGTCGCGGGCCCGTGACCGCTGTAGACCATCATCTCGTCCGGCTGGCTCATGAGCTTGGCGTGGATACCCTCGATCAAAGCCGGGCCGTCGGAGTTCGCGAAATCCGAGCGGCCGATTGAGCCGGCGAACAGCGCGTCGCCGGTGAACAGGTAGCCGTCGATCTTCAGCGTCACGCCGCCAGGGCTGTGGCCCGGCGTGTGCAGGACCTCGAACTCCAGGGCCCCCGCGCGAAACGGCTCCCCCTCACGCAGCGCGATCAGGTTGCCAACCTGGGTCGCGATGGGGCCGAACTCCCGCCGCAGCGGACGGCCGTGCTCGACGATCTCCAGCTCCGCCTCGTGAACCGCGATCGGCACCGGCCCGAAGGCCTCGCGCAGCTCGTGCAGGCCGGCGATGTGGTCGAGGTCGGTGTGCGTGAGCACGATCGCCCTCACGTTCGCCGCGCGCCTCCGCGCCACCTCGATGACGAGATCAGGCTCGAGGTTCGAGTCGATGATCACTGCGTCGTGCGTCTCCTCGTCCTCGACCAGGTAGGAGTTGGTGCCGAACCGCCGGTCCGCGGTGACCTCGACCCGAACGCGCGTCACAGCTTCTTCCGGACGATGAGATGGCGCTCGGTTTCGCGGTACGGCTCGAACCCGGCCGCGGTGTACATCGCCAGCGGCCCGCGGTAGTTCGACTGCGCCGACTTCAGCTCCTTGACGGGGTACGCCTCCGCCACCTTCACGCCGCGCGCCCTCATCCGGTCGAGAGCCGCCTCGAGCAGGCTCGTCGCGACGCCATGGCCGCGGTACGGGGCGGCGATGACGAAACATGCGAGCGAGCCGACGCCCTGCTGCTCCGCCACGTTGAGCCCGAACCGGTGCATGACGCCGTTGAGCCGCGTCGTCTCGCCGTAGTTGCACCAACCGACCGGCTTGCCGTCGACGTAAGCGAGGAGCGCCGTCACGTTGCCTTCCTTGATCCCGCGGCTCATGTCGCGCCGGTTGTCGCCCGCGGTGCGCACGGCCCACTCCTCGTCGGTCTGCGTGCGGTGAGTCTCCATGCAGTAGCACGACTGCCAGCCCGGATAGTCGCGAAACGCGTCGTGGTCGAAGAACGACTGGTAGTCGGCGAGGCGATCAGGGGTCACGTCCTCGACGGTGATCTCACCGATCTCCGGCTTGCGCGCGATCTCGGCCTGCGCCTTCGGGTCGTGCTCCAGGCGCAGCCCGCGAAGCACGTTCTCGCCCTCGGACGACAGCAGGCCGTCGACGATCTCCGTCGCGTCCCACGACATGCGGACCACGCTTCCCTTGCCCTTCTTGGACACCTCCCACGTCAGCGTGTGCGGCGGCTGCTTGGCGAACGCGGGGGCGTAGAGAAACCTGGTGCGCACGACCAACCGATGGGGCGCGTCGATCTCGACCACCTGCGATTCCTCGGCCGGCGCGCCTCCCCCGTCGACCCAGCGGATCGTCTCGCCCTTGGCGAACCGTCCCTGCGGGGTGAGCCGGTAGTACCAGCGGTGGCGCTCGGGCGAGACGATCGCGGCCCACGCGGCCTCGACCGGCGTGTCGAGCGATATCTCGACGGAGCCTCGCTTCTTGCCCGTCACGAGGCCTCGCGCGCGACGGTATGCACGTCCTTCACGCCTTCGAGCTTCTCCATCAGGCGCGACAGCTGCGCCAGCGAGTCGATCTCGACCGTCGCCGAGACGACCGCAGTCTTGTCGTCGTAGACGTGCACCTCCAGGGCGGACATGTTGACCCGGTTCTCGGCCACCACCGTGGCGATGTCGCGCATCAACCCCTGCCGGTCCCAGGCCTCGATCTTGATCGCGACCGGATAGAGGTGCGTCGCGTCCGCCTCCCAGTCGACGGGCACGACGCGCGACGAGTCCTGCGCGTTGATGGCGTTGATGCAGTCGGCGCGGTGCACCGTCACGCCCTTCCCCCTCGTCGTGTAGCCGACGATCGCGTCCCCGGGCACGGGCTGGCAGCACGTGGCGACCGACGTGAGGATGCCCTTCTCACCGCGGACGAGCACGCGCGGCGAAGGCTGCACCTGCGGGATCAGCGGGATGGTCCGGAGGTCGGCGCCGTTGCCGAGGTTCAGGGACATGCGCATGACGACCGCGTGCGGCGAGAGATCGCCGTAGCCGATCGCGGCCGTGAAGTCGTCTACGCTCGCGAACTTGTGCAGGTGCGCGATCTCGCCCAGCTTGTCGTCGGGCAGGTCGGCGAGGCTGACGCGGTGCATGCGGTGAAGCTCCTTGTCCAGCATGTCCCGGCCCTTGGCGACGTTCTCCTCCCGGCGCTGGCTCTTGAACCACTTGCGGATCCGCTCTTTGGCGCTCGCGCTCTTGACGAAGTTCAGCCAATCGCGGCTCGGACCGTGCGGTCCCTTCGAGGTGAGGATTTCGACGATCTCGCCGTTCTGGAGCGCGTACTCGAGCGGAACCATGCGGCCGTTGACCTTGGCGCCGATGCACCGATGGCCGACCTCGGTGTGGATGCGGTAGGCGAAGTCGACCGGCGTCGATTCGGCCGGCAGGTTGATCACGTCCCCGCGCGGCGTGAAGACGTAGACCTCGTCCTGGAACAGGTCGACCTTGACCGTGTTCAAGAACGACTCGGCGTCCCCCACCTCGCTCTGCCACTCGAGCAGGCTGCGGAGCCAGGAAAGCTTCTGGTCGAAGCTCGCGTCCTTGCCGCCCTCCTTGTACGTCCAGTGCGCCGCGACGCCGAATTCGGCCACGCGGTGCATCTCTTGAGTGCGGATCTGGATCTCGATCGGCTCGCCCGTGTGCGTGATCACCGTCGTGTGCAACGACTGGTAGCCGTTGGACTTCGGCATTGCGATGTAGTCCTTGAAGCGGCCGGGCATCGGCTTCCACAGCGAGTGGACGACGCCCAGCACTCCGTAGCAGTCGCGCACGGTGTCAACGAGGACGCGGATGGCGGAGAGGTCGTAGATCTCGGAGAAGTCCTTGTCCTCGCGGGTCATCTTCTGCCACACCGAGTAGATGTGCTTCGGCCGGCCGGTGATCTCGGCCTGGATGCCGACCTTCTCGAGCTCGCGGGCCAGGATCTCGCGCAGGTCCGAGACCAGCGACTCGCGGTCGTGGCGCTTGCGATTGATGCGGCGGACGACGTCCTCGTAAGCCTCGGGCTCGAGGTTGCGGAAGGCGAGGTCCTCGAGCTCCCACTTGATCTGTCCGATGCCGAGGCGGTGGGCCAGCGGGGCGTAGATGTCGAGAGTCTCCCGGCTGATCTTCCGCCGCTTGGGCTCGGCCAGCGGCTCCAACGTGCGCATGTTGTGGAGGCGGTCGGCGAGCTTGATGAGGACGACCCGAAGGTCCTCCGCCATCGCCACCATCATCTTGCGGATGTTCTCGGCCTGCTGCTGCTGGTCCGTCCGCAGGGCGATCCGGCCGAGCTTGGTGACGCCGTCGACCAGGCGGGCGACCTCCGGGCCGAACTCCTTCTTGACCTCCTCCTCGGTGAGGTTTGTGTCCTCGACCGTGTCGTGGAGGAGCGCGGCGGCGATCGTCTCGGCGTCGAGCTCGAGGTCGGCGAGGATGGCCGCCACCTCGAGCGGGTGGTTGACGTAGTCCTCGCCGGAAAGCCGGTGCTGGCCGCGGTGGGCCGCCGCCGCCCTCTCGTACGCCTTGCGCACCGTCACCTGCCCCTGCGGGTCGAGGTGGTCGGCGATCCTGAGAAGCTCGGAAACGGTCAATTTGGGCCTGGCATGAAGTTTAAGTTCGCTATCTAGCTTCCCCTTGGGATCACAAACCTAGACTTAGGCGCCGCCAAATGGCTTCCAACCGGGCGGTTCTGGGCTTCCGAGTCGGCTCCTCCGCGGGTGCCGTCGCGCTCCTCCTCGCCGGCGCGACCCTGAACGGAAGCGGCCACACCGGCCTGGCCAGCGTCTTCTCGATCGCCGTCGGGGCGCTCGCCGTCGCCGCCGGCGTCATGTACCGGGAGTGGCGCCTCTCGGTCCCGCTGGGAGGTGTCGGGTTCGTGCTCGCCGTCGCCATCGCCGAGTTCAACCCGAGGCAGGGCGACCTCGTCCTCCAGGTCCTCGGCCTGGTCCTGCTCGGCGCCGGCGGCGCAATCGGCGGCGTCGCCTACCGCCGCTTCGCCGGCACCATCGACCGCCAAGACCGGGAGCTCCAGCTCAAACACCGCGCTTTCCTCGCCGCCACCTCCGACGCCGATGCGCCGGCGCAGCGCGGAAATGTGGCGACCCTCGCGACCGACATCGCCCGCCAGGTCGGCGCCGATCTCGCCTGCTGCTACCTGGCCACCGCAGACGGGCGCCAGTTCGCGCCTCAGCTGCCGGGCGTCGGGCTCGACGGCCTCCACGCCCAGCCGGTCACCCGGGCCGGCAACGGCGCGGGGCCCCTGCTCGCCACGGTCGAGACCGGCCGCACGTACGTCGGCGCCGGCAACGGGCCGCTCAAGGAACTCTTCGCCTTCCTTCCCGAGGGGCTGATGGTGGCGGGAGCGCTCGCGGCCCCGATGCCCATCGGCGACCGGATCGGCGGTTTTATGCTCCTGGGCAGCCGCGTCGGGCCCTTCTCGGACGACGACCGGCGGCTCGCGACCACGCTGACGCTGCGCGCGGCCGCGCGGCTGGCCAGCGACCACGCCATCGCCCTCTCGCGCCAGGAGTCCGCGCGCTACGCGCTGATCAACGAGCTCGTGCGCCAGGCGTCGGGCAAGACCATGGAGGAGGCGCTCGACATCGTGCTCGAGCGCGGCAAGGAGCTCGTCGCCTACGACGCCGCGCAGGCGATCATCTTCCGCCCCGGCGAGTTCGAGGTCGAGCCGCTGACACGGGTCCGCAACGGCGAGACGGTCCTGCGCAACGCAGTCACCGAAAGCCAGGACACCTTCAGCGGCCTGCGTCTCGAGACTCACGCTGTGACCGTCAACGAAGCCCTCGTGCCGATCCGCGGCAACACAGGCGTCATCGGCGCGCTGTGTCTCGGCCGGCGCGGCACCTCGAGCTTCGCCCAGCACGATGTGGCGGCGCTCGCGGAGCTCAGCTCGATGGCGGGCGTCGTGGTCGAGAACTCGCGCATCCTCCAGGTCGTCAGCGGGCAGGCGTCGCGCCTGGACACCGCGCTCGACGCGCTCGGCGAGGTCTCGCAGGCCCTGACCACGGTGACCCAGGGATCGCGGGTGCTCGAGGAAAAGACTCTCGACACCGCGATCCGCGTCAGCGGCGCGACCGCCGGCCTGATCACGCGCACCACCGCCGAAGAAAAGCAGGCGGTCATCACGTGCGCCGGCTTTCCGGAAGGCATCGACTGGATGGAGTTTCAGAACGGGCAGGGCCTCATCGGCGCCGTGATGCTCAGCCTGCGGGCCACCGCGCTCGCCGACCTCAGGTCCGCGCCGGATCTCGCCTCCCCGCCGGACCTGCGGGGATTGGGCTTCAACGCGGCGATCTGCACGCCGATGCTCGAGGACGGCCGGCTGTGGGGCACCCTTTCGGTTTTCGACTCGGAGCCGCGCGAATGGACGGCGAACGACCAGCGGGTGCTGGCGACGCTCGCGAACCAGGGCGTTGTCGCCGTGCGCAACGCCGAGCTGATGGAGAAGAACGAGCGGAGCATCTGGGAGCTGCGCAACCTTCAGGAGGCACTGCAGGCGGCGACGTCGACGCTGGACCTCAACGAGGTGCTGCAGCAGGTCCTGGCGGGAGCGGCGAAGGCGTCGTCGGCGCAGATCGGCTGCCTCGCGCTCGACGATGGCGGCAAGCTCGTGCTGAAGGGCGGGTTCGGCACCGATCACGTCACGGCGGAGAAGCTCGCGCTGGGGCTCGGCGGCGACATCTGCCGGCGCGTCATGGAATCGGACGAGCCGGTGATGGAGGCGCGCGCGCACGAGTCGCAGGCCGAGTCGCCGCTGAACCCGCGCGCGGTGCTGTGCGTGCCCATCACCCTGCGCGGCACTCCGCTGGGAGTGCTGTTCCTCGCGAACTACCAGCTGGGACACGCCTTCACCGCCGATCACCGCGCCCTGGTCACCGAGCTCGCCGCGCAAGCGGCCGTGGCGATCGACAACGCGCGGCTGTTCAAGGACCGCGAAGACGTCATCGTCCAGGCGCTGGTCACGCTGGCGAACACGTCGGACACGCGTGACCGCTATACGGCCGGACACTCCCAGCGCGTGACGCAGTACTCGTTGATGATCGCGCGGCACATGCAGTACGCACCCGACGACCCGAGCGCGTGGGTTCGCCTGGAGAGAGGGGCGCGGCTGCACGACATCGGCAAGATCGGCGTTCCGGACGAGATCCTGCGCAAGACGGGCAAGCTGAGCGAGGAGGAGTTCGAGAAGATGAAGTCCCACACGACGGTGGGCTTCAACATCCTCAGCGATCTGAAGCTGCTCACGGACGAGCTCGTCATCGTGCGCTCTCACCACGAGCGGTACGACGGCAAGGGCTACCCCGATCAGAAAGGTGGCGACGAGCTCCCGATGTTCGCGTGGATCGTCTCCGCCGCGGACGCGATCGATGCGATGACCTCGGACCGGCCGTACCGCAAGGGGATGCCGCTCGAGGTCGCGCTCGAGGAGGTGCGCCGCGGCGCGGGCACGCACTTCCACCCTGACGTGGCCGAGGCCGTGCTCGACGCCGCGGCGAGCGGCACGTTGAAGATCATCGAGCAACCCTCGCAGCACCCGGACGCGCCCGTGGTCGGCGCGTTCGAGAACCCGGTTGCCTGATCTCCAGCCGGGTCAGTAGGCCTTCGCCAGGGAGACCCGGAACTTCGCCGGGCTGCCGCACACGAGGCA
>CBJLKR010000011.1:0-20710 GCA_966423695.1 uncultured bacterium
CCAGCTGACCCAGATGATGCAGATGGTCGTGCAGCCGGGTTCGGGCTGGACGTCCCGCATCCGCGGGTTCGAGCTCGACCAGTCCGGCACGACCGGGACGGCGCAGATCCCGGTCAACGGCAAGTACACCCTGGACGTGTGGACCTCGTTCGTGGGCTTCCTGCCGGCCAAGCATCCGCGCTTCACCATGCTGGTCGTCGTGCGCAAGCCGCACTACCCCGGAAGCGAGTCCGACTGGACCTTGAACGACGGCTACCTGACCGCCGAGCCGATCTGGAAGCAGATCGCCCAGGCGATCGTTGTGGACTGGCACATAACGCCCGACCGGTAATACCGGTTCTCATATAGGTATGAGGCTCAGCCTTCTCGAGATCCTCGAGGCGACCGGGGGCGGCGAGGTCGGCGGCACCCAGGTCGGCGAGACGTTCTCCAGCTTTCACACCGATTCGCGCGAGGTGAGGCCGGGCGGCCTCTTCTTCGCATTGCGCGGAGCCGAGATGGACGGCCATCGCTTCATCCCGGACGCGATCGCCAAAGGCGCGGCCGCGGTGGTCGGGGAGAGGCGCGACGAGATGCCAACCGGCGTCGTGGGCATCGTGGTGCCCGACGCGTGGGACGCGCTGTACGCGCTGGCCGCGCTCGCGCTGCGCCGGGTGCAGCCGCTCGTCGTCGGCGTGACGGGCAGCAACGGCAAGACGTCGACGAAGGAGATGGTTGCCGCGGTCCTGGCCGACAGGTTCAACGTGCTGCGCACGGAGGGGAACCTGAACACGGAGACGGGTGTGCCGCTGACGATCCTCGCGCTCGAGCCACACCATTCGGCGCTCGTCCTGGAGATGGGTCTGCAGCGCGCGGGTGACATCGCCCGCCTCGCCGCGCTCGCCAAGCCTGTGATCGGCGTGGTCACCAACGTCGGCGTCGTCCACCTCGAGTTCTTCGCCTCGCGCGAGGACCTCGCTCGGGGCAAGGGCGAGCTCGTCGCGGCCCTGCCCGACGCGGGCCTGGCCGTCCTCAACGCGGACAACGAGTTCTACCCGCTTCTCGCCGCGATGACGACCGCGCGCATCGCGAGCTTCGGCGCCGAGCACGGCGACTATCGCGTGCAGGGTTACCAGCCATCGGCCGGCGGCGGCTCGCAGTTCTCGGTGCGCGGCGTCGACGTGCGGCTGATGCTGGACGGCAGGCACCAGGCGCTCAACGCCGCCGCCGCCCTGGCGGCCGGCGACTTCGCCGGCGTCCCGATCGAGGTCGGCGCGGCCGCGCTGTCCCGCGTCGCGGTCGATCACCGTCTCCAGGAGATCGAGGCGCCCGAAGGGTTCACGGTCGTCGACGACGCGTACAACGCGAGCCCGGAATCGATGCTGGCCGCCTTCGACGTCATGGCGGCGAAGCGACCGTCGGGGCGGTTGCTCGCGGTGCTGGGCGAGATGCGCGAGCTGGGCCCCATCGCGAACGACGCGCACCGCAGCGTCGGCCGGCGCGCACACGACGTCTTCGACGCCGTGTGCGTCGTCGACGCCGGCCCGCACGCTCGGCTGCTCGCGGAAGCCGCCGGCGGTGAGCTGGTCGCGGACCGTGCCGCTGCCGCCGCCTGGGTGCGGGCGCAGGCCCACGCGGGCGATCGGGTGCTCGTGAAGGGCTCGCACGGCGTCCGCCTGGACGAGCTCGTGAAAGACCTCACCGCCCCTTGACAGGCGCCGTGCTCGATCTCGTCACGTTCGTCGTCGCGTTCGCGATCGCGCTCGTCCTCTATCCGTTCTTCATCCGCTACCTGCGCCGCCTACGTTCGGGCCAGGTCATCCAGGAGGAGCTTCCCGAGTCCCACCAGCGCAAGGCGGGAACGCCGACCGGCGGCGGCATCCTGTTCACGCTCCTCGCCGCCCTCGCCGGCGTCCTCGCGACGGTCGCCGGGCACCCTGGCGCCGCGCCTGCCGTCGTCGGGCTCCTCGCCGGCGGTGCCATCGGGTTCGTCGACGACGTCGCCAAGCTTCGGCGGGGGGCGATCGGCATTCCGGCGCGGCTGAAGTTCCCGATCCAGGTCGTGCTCGCCGTCCCGGTGGCGTGGCTCGCGCTGGGCGGCCGGCCGCTGTGGTGGCTGCCGCTCGCGATCGTGGCCGTGGTCGGCGCCGCCAACGCGGTGAACATCACCGACGGCATGGACGGCCTCGCCGGCGGGCTGTCGATCCTCGCCGTCGGCGCCACGGCGCTGTTCGTGCCGCATGCTCCGGCCGGCGAGAAGGCGGTCGCGATGGCGCTGTGCGGCGGGCTCGCCGCATTCCTGGTGTTCAACCGCCATCCCGCGCGCGTGTTCATGGGTGACACCGGCGCGCTCGCCATCGGGTTTGCGCTCGCCGCGATGGCCGTGCAGCAGGGGTACGTCCTCCTTCTGCCGATCGTCGGTCTCGTGTTCGTGCTCGAGACGCTGTCTGTCATCATTCAGGTGGCCTACTTCAAGGCCACCGGCGGACGTCGCGTCTTTCCTATGACCCCGATCCACTACACGTTCCACCACGAGGGTTGGTCCGAGAACCGCATCGCGCTGACGTTCTGGGGCGCGGGCCTGGTTTCGGCTCTGATCGCCATCGCTCTCGTGCACCTCTTGTCTTGACGGCGCTCGTCGTCGGCGCCGCCCGGAGCGGCGTCGCGCTGGCGCGGCACCTCATCGGCAGCGGTGAGAAGGTGAGGCTGACCGACCGCAAGTCCGAGACCGACCTGCGGGCGACCCTCGAGGAGATGCCGGCCGGCGTCGAGTACCGCCTCGGCGGCCACGACGACTCCGTGCTCGACGGGATCGATGCGGTCTACGCGAGCCCGGGAGTGCCGTGGGATTCCGAGCTGCTCGAGAAGGCGCGCGCCCGCGGCATTCGCGTGTCGAGCGAGATCGACCTGTTCCTGCGCCTGTGCAAAGGCACCGTCGTCGGGATCACGGGCACGAACGGCAAGACGACCACGACGGCGTTGACGGGCGAGGTCCTCGCCGCGGGCCGGCGGCCGGTGATCGTCGGCGGCAACATCGGCGACACGGTGCTCGACCGCATCGACGAGATCACGCCCGAGCACTGGGTCGTGCTCGAGCTGTCGAGCTTCCAGCTCGAATCGGTCGAGGATCCGCGCCTCCACGTGGGCGTCGTCCTGAACATCACCCCCGACCACCTGGACCGCCACAAGACCCTCGAGCGCTACGTGGACTTGAAGGCGCGCGCCATCGAGAGCTCCGATTTCGCGGTGCTCAACGGGCGCGACCCGATCGTCCGGGCGCTGGCGGACCGCGCCCACGGCGAGGTCGTGTGGTTCGACCGCCACGAGCCCATGCCGCCGATGCCGCTGCCCGGCCGGCACAACATGGAGAACGCGCTCGCGGCGGCCGCCGTGGGCCGCATCGCGGGCCTGGGCGACGCCGCGATCAACGCCGCCATCCGCGGCTTCCAGGGCGTCGCCCACCGGCTGGAGCTGGTCGGCGAGTGGGCGGGCGTGCGCTGGTACAACGACTCCAAGGCGACCAACCCGGACGCGGGTCGCGTCGCGCTGGCCGCCTTTCCGGGTGCTCCCGTGGTCTTGATCGCAGGCGGCTACGGCAGCGGTTTCGAGCTCGGGGAGTGGGCCGCCGACGCGCTCGCGCGCACCGAGGCGGTCATCCTCATGGGCGCCTCCGCGGACGAGCTCGGTCGGGCGCCGCAGTACCTGCTGGCCGAATCGTCCGACGGCACGCTCGAGGGGGCGGTCGTTTTTGCGGCGGTCCCCCCCCCCCGCGGCGGCGTCGTCCTGCTGAGCCCCGCCTACAAGAGCTTCGACATGTTCAAGGACTTCGAGGATCGCGGCGACCAGTTCAAGGACCTGGTGCGCAGGCGGTTCGCGGCGCCGGGCGCGCGCGGGGCGCAAGCCTGACGTGAGCTCCAACGCCGCCGCACGCAAGCAGCCCGACCGGCTGCTTCTCTTCACGACCGTGGCGCTGTGCGCCGGCGGTCTCGTCATGGTCACGAGCGCCAGCGTCGCCTTCGCTTACACCCAGCACGAGTCGGCGTTCTACTACGCCGAGCGCCAGGCCGCGTGGATGGTCATCGGCTTTGTCGCCCTGCTCGTGCTGGCGCGCGTGGACTACCGCCGCATCCGGCCGCTCGCTCCCGCGGGAGCGGTCGCCGCGGCCCTGCTGATGATCCTCGTCCTCGTCCCGCACATCGGCGTGACCGTCAACGGCGCCCGGCGGTGGTTCGACGCCGGGCCGCTCGGCACGTTCCAGCCGGCCGAGCTGGGCAAGCTGGCCTTCGCCGTCTTCGTCGCCCACTGGGTCGACCGCAACTCGAACCGCATGGGCGACTTCCAGCACGTGTTCATCCCCTTCGTCGCGATGCTCGCCGGCGCGCTGATGCTGCTGTTGCTCGAGCCCGACGTCGGCTCGTCGATGATCATGGTCGCGATCTTCGTCAGCGCCTATTGGGCGGCGGGTGGGCGCCTGCGCCACCTGATCCTGCTCGCCGGCGGTCTCGGGCTCGCCTTCATCGCCGTCACGCTGCTCGAGCCGTACCGCATGGGCCGGCTCACCGCGTTCAGAAACCCGTGGGCGGATCCCCTTGGCGCCGGTTTCCAGGCGACGCAGTCGCTCTACGGGCTCGCGTCGGGCGGGCTGTTCGGGGTCGGGATCGGGCACTCGATCGAGAAATACGGCTGGCTGCCCGAGGCACACACCGACTTCATCTTCGCCATCGTCGGCGAGGAGACCGGCCTCATCGGCACGACCCTCGTGATGCTCGGGTTCCTCGTGTTCGGCGTGCGTGGCTACCGCGCCACGCTCCGCGCCCCCGACCGCTTCGGCATGGCCCTGGCGGCGTCGATCACCACCTGGGTGACGTTCGAGGCGCTGCTCAACATGGCGACGGTCACGAACACGCTGCCCATCACGGGCGTGCCGCTTCCGTTTTTCAGCTACGGCGGCACCGCCCTGGCGACGACTCTGGCGGCCGTCGGGGTGCTGCTGAGCGTCGCCCGCCATGGCTCGGGGTCCGCATTGCGGAACAATCGGAGGTCAGATGCGACTTTTGATCGCTGGCGGCGGGACCGGAGGGCACCTGTTTCCGGCGCTCGCGGTCGCGCGGGCGTTTCGCGTTGAGGAACCCGACGGCGCGGTCCTGCTCGTCGGCCGGACGGGCGGCCCGGAGGAGCGCCTCGTCCCCGCGGCGGGATTCGAGCTCGAGACGGTGCGCGTCCGAGGCCTCGACCGCGACGCGCCCTGGAAGAACCTCGCGCTCCCGTACCTGGTCCCGACGGCGCTTCGCGCCGCGCTCGGGATCGTCGACCGGTTCAAGCCGGACGTCGTTCTCGGGATGGGCGGCTACGTGATGGCCCCGGCCGTCGCGGCGGCGCGCCTTCGAGGCATCCCGTACGTCCTGCATGAGAAGGACGTGCGGCCGGGCCTCGCGACCCGGTTCTTCGCCGCGGGCGCGGCCGCGGTGTGCACGACCCTGCCCGGGACGGGGAAGAGGATTCGCAACCGGCGCGTCGTCCTGACCGGCGTGCCGCTGCGCGACGGCTTCGAGCCCCGGACGCCGGAGGTGCCGCCGCGGCGCCTTCTCATCACCGGGGGGAGCCAGGGCGCGCGCCGTCTCAACGAGGCCACGTGGTCGGCGCTCGACGAGCTGTGCCGGCGGTTCGCTGAGGTGATCCACGTCGCCGGCCGCCAGGGCGCGGAGGAGCTCGCCGGACGCGCCCGCGAGCGCTACACCGGGCTCGCGTTCACCGACGAGATGCCGTCCCTGATGGCGCGCGCGGACCTGGTCGTCAGCCGGGCCGGCGTCGGCACGATCGCCGAGGCGACGGCGGTCGGCCTGCCGATGGTCCTGGTCCCCGGCACCTTCGGTGGCGGCCACCAGGAGGAGAACGCGGCGGCCATGGTCGAGGCCGGCGCCGCGGTGCGAATCGCCGATTCGGACCTCTCGGGCGAAGCGCTGCTGCGCATGCTCGGCGGCCTCGACGCGGAGCGCTTGCGCACGATGGCCGAGGCTTCGCGAAGGACCGGACGGCGGGACGCGGCCCAGCGCGTTCTCGCGGTGGTGCGCGAGGTGGCGAGGCGATGAGGGTCCACCTCATGGGCGCCGGCGGTGCGGGCGTCTCCGCGCTTGCGCGCGTCTTTCTATCCCGCGGCGACGAGGTGACCGGCTGCGACCTCAAGGAGTCGGAGACCACCGCCGAGCTCGAGGAAGCGGGCGTGCGCATGCAGATCGGCCACGACCCCGAGCACGTGCTGGGCAAGGACCTGCTGGTCTACAGCGGCGCCATCAGGCGTTCGCCCGAGCTCGACGCCGCCCGCGCGATGGCCGTGAAGGTCGTGAGCCGCGCCGAGATGCTGGCGCAGCTCATCAACGAGACGAACTCGATCGCCGTCGCCGGGACGGCCGGCAAGACGACGGTCACTCACATGATCGGGCACATACTGGTCACGGCCGGCTACGACCCGACAGTGCTGGTCGGCGACGGGTCGAGCGCACGCGCCGGCCGCGGTGAGTGGCTCGTCGCGGAGACGGACGAGTCGGACGGGACGCTGACCCTGCACCACCCACAGCGCGCGATCGTCACCAACATCGAGCTCGACCATCCCGACCACTTCCGCAACGTGGACGCGGTGCGGGACCTGTTCCAGTGGTTCATCGAAGGCCTGCCCCAGGACGGGCTGGCGGTGCTGTGCGCCGACGACGAGCTGGCGCGCGAGCTCATGCCCAAGGCGCGCAAGGTCACGTACGGCTTCCGTCACGGCGCGACCTATCGCTGCGAGCCCGCGCGCCCGTTCCCGATCTACAAAGGGGCGGAGCTGCTCGGGCATGTGGACCTGAGGCAGCCGGGCCGGCACAACATCCAGAACGCCACCGCCGCGGCGGCCATGGCGCTCGAGATCGGGGTCGGCTTCGCGGACGTCGCCGGAGCGCTGCACACCTTCCCGGGGGCGCACCGGCGGATGGAGTTCCTCGGCGTCTACCAGGGTGCCGCGGTCTACGACGACTACGCCCACCACCCGACCAAGGTGCGGGCCACGATCGAGGCCGCGCGCGAGCTCCGGCACCGCCGGCTGATCGTCGTCTTCCAGCCCCACCGCTACTCGCGCCTCCACGCGTTGATGCACGATTTCGCGCGGGCGTTCGGCGGCGCCGACCGCGTCTACGTGCTGGACACGTACAGCGCCGGCGAGGACAACGTCTCCGGCGTCCGCGCCGAGGACCTGGCGCACCAGATCCCGCACGCGCTTTATGCCGGGTCGTTCGAGAACGCGAAAGAGGCGCTGTCGGAGATCGTCGGGCCCGACGACCTCGTCCTGTTGATGGGCGCGGGCGATATCAAGAAGCTGGGCGATGAGCTGGCGCACAAAGTCTAGGGTCGACTGGCTCCGGGGCCTGCCCGGCGTCAAGGAGGACGAGCCGCTCGCGTCGCGCACGTCGTTCGGCATCGGCGGTCCGGCCGAGTTCTGCGTCGAGCTCGCGCGACCCGAGGCGATCGAGAAGGCGATCGACGGATGTCTCGAGCGTGGCATTCCTTATCTATTGCTGGGCGCCGGCACGAACCTGCTCATCGCGGACGAGGGCGTCGAAGGCCTGGTGATTCGAGTCGTCAACCGGGACCACGAGATCGCCGGCACGCGCGTGCGGGCCGCCGCCGGGCTCAAGATGATGCGCCTCGCCCGCATCGTCGCCGACGCCAACCTTCGCGGCTTCGAGTTCGCGATCGGCGTCCCCGGCACCGTGGGCGGCGCCGTCTACCAGAACGCGGGGTGCTGGGGCAAGGAGCTGCGCGAGGTGCTTGTCGACGCCGAGGGCTACGTCCCCGGGAAGGGTTTGCAGCGCTGGACGCCGGCCGACCTCCATTTCGGCTACCGGACGTCGGCCCTGCGCGACGGCGCGCTCAAAGGCGCGCTGGTCCTCGCCGCCACGGTGCAGCTGCAGCGCGGCGCTGGGGAGGAGGCCAGGCAGCTTATGGCCAAGCTGACGCGGGAGCGCAACGAGACCCAGCCGATCAAGACGAAGAACTGCGGCAGCGTCTTCAAGAACCCCGCCGGGGACTCGGCGGGACGGCTCGTCCAGGCCGCGGGGCTGAAGGGCGCGCGCCAGGGCGCGGCGGTCGTGTCGACGCTGCACGGCAACTTCATCGTCAACGAGGGCGGGGCGAAGGCCGCGGACGTCCGCCGGCTGATCGAGACGGTCATGGCCCAGGTGAAGGCGCGCTTCGGCGTCCAGCTCGAGCCCGAGGTCGAGATGGTGGGGCGCTGGAGATGAGGATCGCCGTCCTGAGCGGTGGCAGGTCGGCCGAGCGCGAGGTGTCGCTGCGGTCCGGCGAGCAGGTCGCGAAGGCGCTGCGCGGCCGGGGCCACGACGTCACCGCCGTCGACCTCGACCAGGGCACGTGGGACGTCCTTCGCGACGGCGGCTTCGACTGCGTGTTCAACGCCCTCCACGGCCGGCTGGGCGAGGACGGGACGGTGCAGGGCATGCTGGAGCTGCTCGGGCTGCCGTACACGGGTTCGGGGGTCCTCGCCTCCGCGCTGTGCATGGACAAGTCGCGCGCCGGAAGGGTCATGTCCGCAATCGGCCTTCACGTCCCCGAGTTCGAGGAGCTCGAGATCAAAGCGGGCGTCGCCGCCGACCTCGTCGAGAGGGTCGTCGCGAGGTTCGGCCTGCCGCTCGTCATCAAGCCCGTGCGCGAGGGTTCGACCATCGGCCTGACGATCGCGAAGGACGCCGACGCGGTCGCGAGCGGCCTCGTGCTGGCGGCCCGCTACGACCGCCGCGTGCTCGTGCAGCGGTTCGCCACGGGCACGGAGATCACGGTCGGCGTGCTGGCGACGCCGGAGGTGGAGGTCCTGCCGACGCTCGAGATCGTGAGCGACAACCCCGTGTACGACTACGACGCGAAGTACACGAAGGGCAAGTCGCACCACATCATCCCCGCGCGCCTACCCGAAGCCGCGCGGCTGGCGGCGGCGCAGGCGGCGGCAAGCGCCTTCACCGAGCTGGGGTGCTCGGGCATGGCGCGCGTCGACATGATCGTCGCCGCGGACGGGACACCGTGGGTGCTCGAGGTCAACACGGTGCCGGGATTGACCGAGCTCTCGCTCCTGCCCGACGCCGCGCGCGCCGCGGGCATCCAGTTCGACGAGCTGTGCACGCGGCTCATCGAGCACGCGACCGGCCGCCACCGCCACCGCGTGGGCCCGACCGCCATATGAGATTCCGCCGCCGCTCCTCGGTGGTCCCGCGCGTGCCGTGGCCCAACGGCGGCCTCGAGCGGACGGAGCCGCTGCGTGGGCAGCTCTGGACGCGGTCCGAGAAGTCGACCCGGCCCCCCGACGTCCGCCGGGGGTGGCGGGGGCTCGCAGCCGGCGTCGCGGTCCTCGAGGTCGCGCTGCTGGGCTGGCTCTGGTTCGGGCCGGCGCTGGCCGTGCGCACGGTCGAGATCTCCGGCTCGCACCACCTCACGCCCGGCCAGGTCGAGGCCGCGGCCGGCATCTCGTCTCACGGCTCGGTGGTCGCGATCGACGGCCAGTCGGCGCGGCAGCGCCTCCTGCAGCAGGTCTGGGTGCGCAACGCGACGGTCGTGCCGGAGCTGCCGGGGACCGTCGTGATCCAGGTGAGCGAGTGGCAGCCGGTCGCCGCCTACCACGCGGGCCCGTCGAGGAAGCTGTTCCTGCTGTCGAGCCAGGCCGTGGTCCTGGGATCGACCCCCAGCGCGGGCGGGCTCGTCGACGTGCAGGGCCCGGCCGGCGCCGACCCGCGCGTCGGCGACCACGCCCTCGACCCGCTGCTGCTCGGCGCGCTCGTCAACATCCAGCGCGCGCTGCCGACGCTGCTGGGTCAGGACGTCGGCGGCTTCATCTTCGACTCGTGCGGAGACCTGACGATGATCGCCAAGAAGGGTTGGAAGGTCTACTTTGGCCGCGTGCTGACGCCGGAGGAGTTCGCGAGCCTGCGCGACAAGCTGTCGGCGTTGAAGGCGATCTCCGGCCGCGACAAGGTCGACTACAGCTCGGGCGACCTGCTTTACGTCAACGTCGAGAACCCGTCCGAACCCGCCGTCGGCTACAGGTCTCTGCAGACGCCGCCCCCGGCTCCTTCACCCGGCGCGACGCCGGCGCCCGCGTCGCCGAACCCGTGCAGGTGATCGTCGTCGCGGCCCTGTTCGCGGTCATCGGGGTGATCCTCGGCCTGCTGTCGCCGGTGACGATCCCGATCACGTACGCGCGCTACACCGCGGTCGCGCTGCTCGCCGCCCTCGACTCGATCTTCGGGGCTTTCAAGGCCTACATCGCCGGCACGTTCGAGTCCCGCGTGTTCTTCAGCGGGCTGCTGACGAACATGGTCCTTGCCGGCGGCCTGACCTTCTTCGGGGACAAGCTCGGCGTGGACCTGTCGATCGCGGCGATAGTCGCCTTCGGCGTGCGCATCTTCAACAACCTCGGCGCCATCCGCCGCCATTACCTCTAGCCGCCACCGCGCCGCCCGGAACCACTAGCGCTGGGCCGCCCGGGGATCCCGGCCACTAAATCTGGCCCCGCAACGCCCTGCCAGCGGATATACTTCCGGCAACCCGCCAGCATCCATCCCCACGTTCCAGGAGGCGTTTCAGCACAAGTCTTGCCAAGGCGCAAGAAAACCGTCGGTCTCGACCTGGGCACATCCCGGGTCGTCGTGGTCATAGCCGAGTCTGACGACCCCGGCACGCCGGTGACGATCCTCGGCGTGGGGGAGAGCGCGTCCGACGGGCTGCGCAAGGGCGTGGTCGTCAACCTCGAGAAGACCATCGCCGCCATCCAGGCCGCGACCGTCGCCGCCGAGCGCATGGCCGGCCAGCGCATCGAGTCCGTCGTCGTGTCCCTCGGCGGCACCCACCTGTGGAGCCAGAACTCGACGGGCGTCGTCGCCGTCGCGCATCCCGACCACGAGATCGGGGAGGACGACGTGCATCGCGTCGTCGAGGCCAGCCGCGCGATCAGCGTCGCGTCCGACCGCCAGGTCATCCACGTCATCCCGCGCGCGTACACGGTCGACGGCCAGGACGGCGTGCGCGACGCGGTCGGCATGACGGGACACCGCCTCGAGGTCGAGACGAACATCATCACCGGCGCGCAGACGGCGGTTCAGAACGTCATCAAGTGCGTGCACGGGGCCGGGTTCGACGTCGAGGACGTCGTCGCCGCGGGGCTCGCCGCCGGGGAGGGCGTGCTCACCCCGCAGGAGATCGAGCTCGGCGTGTGCCTGGTCGAGATCGGCGCCGGCACGACCAACGTCGTCGTCTACAACGAGGGCTCGGCGCGCCACCTCGCGGTGCTGCCGGTCGGCGGCAACCACGTCACGAGCGACATCGCGATCGGCCTGCGGACGACGCTCGACGAGGCTGAGGGCCTGAAGCTCAACTACGGGCATGCGCTGCCCGACGTCATCGACCACGGCGAGAAGGTGGAGGTCCGGCAGGTCGGAGGCGATCGCATCAACGCCCTGCCGCGGCGGTTCCTCGCCGAGATCATCGGTCCGCGCATGGACGAGATCTTCCAGATGGCGCGCGAGGAGGTGCGCAAGTCCGGCTTCGAGGGGCGCCTGCCCGCGGGCGTCGTCATCGCCGGAGGCGGCTCGCGGCTCATGGGCACGATGGACTCCGCCCAGGCCGTTTTCAACAGTGCCTCGCGCCTCGGCCAGCCCATCGGCCTGGCCGGGCTCGCCGACAAGGCGCACGGCCCGTCGTTCGCCGTCGCCGCCGGGCTGGTGAAGTGGGGAGCCCGCGGTCACGCGGACTACGAGTCGCGACAGCCCGTCACGTTCGTCAACACGTACCAAAAAACAGTGAGGTGGCTGCGAGATTTTTTCTAGAGAACACACCAAAAACCAGCTCGAGCTCGCCATGGCACACCGAAAGCCGAAGGAGGATCACCTGATCGACATGTCGAAAGAGAGCGAGTTGCACGAGGGGCGAGCACGGATCAAGGTCGTCGGCTGTGGCGGCGGCGGCGGCAACGCCGTGAACCGCATGATCTCGAAGGCGCTGAAGGTCCAGTTCATCGCCGTCAACACCGACAAGCAGGCCCTGGAGCGCTGCCAGGCGGACGTCAAGGTCCAGATCGGCAACAAGATCACGCGCGGCCTGGGCGCGGGCGGCGACTGGACGCGTGGGCGCGACGCGGCGGACGAGAGCCGGACCGAGCTTACGGCCGTGGTCCAGGAATCCGACATGGTGTTCATCACCGCCGGCATGGGCGGCGGCACCGGAACCGGTTCGGCGGCGATCGTGGCCGAGCTGGCCAAGGAGGCGGGTGCGCTGACCATCGGCGTGGTGACGCGGCCGTTCTCGTTCGAAGGCCGGATCCGCAACGACACCGCTGAAGAGGGCATCAAGGCGCTTCGCGGGCAGGTCGACGCCCTCATCGTCATCCCCAACGACCGGCTGGCACAGGTCGCGTCCTCGAAGACGACGCTCGAGGAAGCGTTCCGCATGGCCGACGATGTCCTGCGCCAGGGCGTGCAGGGCATCTCCGACCTGGTCACCCAGCCCGGCGTCATCAACCTCGACTTCGCCGACGTGAAGGCGATCATGCAGAACGCCGGCGAGGCCCTGATGGGAATCGGCCACGGCGCCGGGGACTCGCGCGCCGAGGACGCCGCCAAGCAGGCGGTGGCCAGCCCGCTGCTCGAGACGTCGATCGACGGCGCCAAGGGCATCCTGTTCAACATCACCGCGGGCAAGGACATCACCCTGCAGGAGGTCCAGAAGGCGGCCGAGATCGTGCGCGCGGCGGCCGACCCCGGCGCCAACATCATCTTCGGCGTCGTCCGCGACGACACCATGGGCGGCGAGATCAAGATCACCGTCATCGCTACTGGCTTCGGCGGCAAGACGCAGCAGGACGCCAAGCAGGAGATGAGGCAGGAAACGACCCGTCGTACCATCGACCGGCCTGAGTTCGGCATCGGCGAGCTCGAGGACATCAACATCCCGGCGTTCCTGCGCAACAGGATGTAGCCGGCAGAGGTTCTTAAGAAATGACCCAACCATCAGAGGGAAGGAGAGCAGCGGCGCTTGCCCCGCGGCGGAGCCGAGGGGTCGGCTTTGCCGACGCCGCGATGAGAGGAAACCGCAAGGTTTCCTCTCATTAGCTTTGCGCTGCCCGTACTGCGGTCACCACGACCTGAAGGTGGTCGACTCGCGCGACTCGGAGGTCGGCGAGGCGATCCGCCGGAGGCGTGAATGCCTGCAGTGCGGGCAGCGTTTCACGACGTACGAGAGGATCGAGACCGTGCCGTTCTTCGTCACCAAGAAGGACGGGCGGCGCGAGGACTTCGATCCCCAGAAGCTCTTCAACGGGCTGAAGAAGGCGACCGAGAAGCGCGACATCTCTCCGGAGCGGCTGCGCGCCATCGTCGACGACATCGAGGCGGAGCTGCGCCGCTCGGGGCGGGTCGAGATCCCGAGCCAGGAGATCGGCGAGATGGTGATGGACCGGCTCCGCGACCTGGACGAGGTCGCCTACATCCGGTTCGCGTCGGTGTACCGCGAGTTCATGGACCTGCAGCAGGTCAAGCGGGAGATCGAGCAGGTACTCAGCAGCCGCCGTTCGTAGTCTTTCCGGCATGAGGACCACGCCCGCGGCGCTGCACATCCCCGAGCTTGCCGACGAGCCGGGCTTCGTCCACGGCTTCTCGACCCTGGCGGTGGGCTCGGTCGGGCTCAAGCACGCGCCCGAACCAGGCCCCGTCCACGGCGCCCGCAAGGCCTTCGCGCACGCGCTGGGCCTCGACGGCGTCGCGCTGACCACCATCGGCTCTGTGCACGGCGCCGCCGTCGCCCGCGTCGACGCGCCCGGAGGATCCGTCGACGACGTCGACGCGCTGGTGAGCGACCGCAAAGGCGTCGCCATGTTCGCCACGTACGCCGACTGCTACCCGGTGGTGCTGTGGGATCCGGAGAAGCGCGTCGCGGGTCTCGTGCACGCCGGATGGCGCGGGACGGCTGCCGGCGTCGCCGCGGCCGCGGTCGCCTTCATGCGCGACGAGTACGGATGCCGGCACGTTCGGGCGGGCATAGGGCCCGGCATCTGCGGCCGCTGCTACGAGGTCGGGGAGGAGGTCGCGGGCAAGTTCGACGCCCGCTTCGTCGCGCCCGGCCGGCGAGGGCGGTGGCTGCTCGACCTCGCCGCCGCCAACGCGGCGCAGCTCGAGCAGGCGGGCGCCAAGGCCGTCTACGACATCGCGATGTGCACCAAGGAGAGCTACCTCTTTCCTTCCCACCGGCGGATGCCCGACGGCACGCGCTTCGGCGCCATCGTCGCGCTGCGGTGACCGTCGCCGAGAACCTGCACGCGGTGCGTGAGCGAATCGCGCGGGCGGGCGCCGACCCGGACAGGGTCACGATCGTCGCCGTCACCAAGGGCTTCGGGCCTGACACGTGCAGGGCCGCGCTCGATGCGGGCCTCGAGGTGCTGGGCGAGAACCGCGTGCAGGAGGCGCTCGACAAGATGGCGGTGGTCGACGAGGCCGATTGGCACCTCATCGGCCACCTGCAGACCAACAAGGTCAAGCTCGCGGCGGGCAAGTTCACGCTCATCCACTCGATCGACTCGACCCATCTCGCCGACGCGCTCGCGCGGATCGACGTGGAGCAGAAGGTGCTCGTCGAGGTCAACATCTCGCGCGAGCCCAGAAAGACCGGGGTCGATCCTGCCGAGGCGCCGCGGCTGCTCGGGGAGGTGGCGGAGCGTCTCGACCTGCGGGGCGTCATGGGCATGGGCCCGGTGACCGGCGACCCAAGGCCCGCGTTCGAGGAGCTCCGTGCCATCCGGGACGCCGCTCAGGAACGGCTGGGGAAGGCGCTGCCTATCCTTTCCATGGGTATGAGCGGGGACTTCGAGATCGCGGTCGCGGCCGGAAGCACGATGTTGCGGCTCGGCCAGGTCCTGTTCGGCCCGAGGCCGGTGAAGCAGTGCTGAGCTCGCCCATCGACCTGCTCATCTTCATCATCCAGGCCTTCCTGGTCGTCGTCCTGGTCCGGGTCGTCTTCTCCTTCGTCAGCCCTTTTCCGACCAACGCGGTCTCGCGCCTCGCGTGGCAGGTGACGGAGCCCGTGCTCGCGCCCATCCGGCGCCTCCTGCCGCCCATGTCCGGCCTGGACCTGTCGCCGATGGTGGTGTGGCTCGTCGCGCTGATCCTCATCCAGCTCCTGGGAAGCCTCCACTAGCCTCTAGAATCGAGACTCACGGCGACGACGGAGACAGGTAGGTCCGTCCGCGCGACCGACAGAGAGCCTCGGCAGGTGAGAGCGAGGCGGCCGGCGGCGGAACCGAGATCACTCCCGAGCCGAAACCTACGAGCGCCCGGGGTGTTGGCCCCGGGAACCTGGGTGGTACCGCGGGTCTCCGAGAAGGCTCGTCCCAGAGATCGATCTGTGGAGCGAGTGTGTTCGAGAAAGTAGACCAGCGGGTGAGCTTCCCGCAGCTCGAGGTCGACCTGATGCGGCGGTGGAAGGAGGAGACCACCTTCCAGCGCTCGCTCGAGCTGCGCGCGGGTCGCCCGCGCTTTGTCTTCTACGAGGGCCCGCCCACCGCGAACGGCAAGCCGGCGACCCACCACATCCTGGCGCGCGCGTTCAAGGACCTCTTCGGCCGGTACAAGACGATGAAGGGCTTTTACGTCGAGCGCAAGGCCGGGTGGGACACGCACGGCCTTCCGGTCGAGATCGAGGTCGAGAAGAAGCTCAACATCTCCGGCAAGTTCGCGATCGAGAACGAGATCGGCGTCGAGCGCTTCAACGAGCTCTGCCGCCAGAGCGTGTACGAGTACGTCGAAGAATGGCGCGTCTTCAGCGAGCGCATGGCCTTCTGGCAGGACTACGAGGGCGCCTACTGGACGCTGAATCCCGAGTACATCCAGTCGGTCTGGTGGGCCCTCAGCGAGATGTGGAAGCAGGGCCTCGTCTACAAGGGCTTCCGCGTCGCGCCCTACTGCTCGCGCTGCGCCACCCCGCTATCGAGCCACGAGCTGTCGCAGGGCTACCGCGACAACGTCCCCGACCCCAGCGTCTACATCCGCTTCCGGCTGAAGAACGATCCCAACACGTCGATCCTCGCCTGGACCACCACGCCATGGACCCTGCCCGGCAACGTCGCGCTCGCGGTCGGCGAAGACGTCGACTACATCAAGGTCAAGGAGGGCGACGAGCACCTCATCCTCGCCGAGGCGCGGCTCGCAGTGTTGAAGGAGCCGCCCGAGGTCGTCGAGCGCATGAAGGGCCGCGACCTGGTCGGGCTCGAGTACCAGCCGCTCTATCCGTACTCCGTGCCGGAAGAGGGGCGCGCCCACTACGTCGTCGACGCCGACTTCGTGTCCACCGACGAAGGCACCGGCGTCGTCCACACCTCGGCGCTCTACGGCGTCGACGACCTGCGCCTGTGCCAGGAGAAAGGCATCCCGTTCAAGCACACGGTCGGGCTCGACGGCAAGTTCCTGCCGTACGTCGAGAAGTTCGCCGGCCTCCACGTCAAGGAGGCGGACCCGGTCATCACCGACGAGCTGAAGCAGCGCGGCCTCCTCTACAAGGCCGAGACCATCCTGCACACCTACCCGGAGTGCTGGCGGTGCAAGACGCCGCTGATCTACTACGCGCTCGACGCCTGGTACATCCGCACGACAGAGCGCAAGGCGGAACTGCTCGCGAACAACAGCGCCACGAACTGGGTGCCCGCGCACATCAAGACGGGTCGCATGGGCGACTGGCTCGAGAACAACATCGACTGGCAGTTCTCGCGCAGCCGCTACTGGGGCACGCCGGTGCCGATCTGGATCTGCGAGCAGTGCGGCGAGCAGCGCTGCGTCAGCTCGGCCGCCGAGCTCGGCGTCGCCGAGGGCACCGACCTGCACCGCCCGTTCATCGACACGGTCACGCTCGAGTGCGCGAAGTGCGGCGGCGAGATGCGGCGCGTGCCGGAGGTGCTCGACTGCTGGTTCGACTCCGGCGCGATGCCGTTCGCCCAGCGCGCCTACCCGCGAGACGGCAAGGAGCTGTTCGACGAGACGTTCCCCGCCGACTTCATCTCCGAGGCGATCGACCAGACCCGCGGGTGGTTCTACTCGCTGCTCGCCATCTCGACCCTGCTCTTCAAGCAGAACTCGTACCGGAACGTGATCTGCCTGGGGCACGTCGTCGACCCGGCGGGGAAGAAGGCGTCGAAGTCGCGCGGCAACGTGCTCGACCCCAATTACCTCTTCGACACGTTCGGGTCCGACGCGGTGCGCTGGTACTTCTACACGTCGACGCAGGTGGGTGAGAACTACCGCACCGGCGACGCGGCGCTGCGCGAGACGGTGCAGCAGTTCTTCATCCCGCTGTGGAACTGCTTCTCGTTCCTGGTCACGTACGCAAGGCTTGACGGCTTCGACCCCACGAAGGAACAGGTGCCGCTGGCGCAGCGGCACGTGCTGGACCGCTGGCTCATGTCGAAGCTGTACAACCTCGTCAACGACGTCACGGTCGGGCTCGACGCGTACGACGCGGTCGAGCCGGCCCGGCGGATCCAGCGCTTCGTCGACGACCTCTCCAACTGGTACATCCGGCGCTCGCGCCGGCGGTTCTGGAAGTCGCAGTCGGACGCCGACAAGCTCGCCGCGTACCAGACCCTGTACGAGGCGCTTCGCACCGTGGCCGGCCTGATGGCGCCGTTCGCGCCGTTCACCTCCGACGCGATCTATCGCAACCTCGGCGACGGCGGCTCGGTCCACCTTTCCGACTTTCCCGAGTCGGTGGGAGCGGAGGACTCTGACGTCGAGGCGCAGATGGCGCGCGCGCGCCAGGCGGTCGAGGCGGGGCTGGCGGCGCGCGACGCGGCGCGGATCAAGGTCCGGCAGCCGCTGGCGTCCATCGCGCTGCCCGGCGACGAGCTGCCCGAGGAGATCGTGGCGATCGTCCGCGACGAGCTCAACGTCAAGAGCGTCACGTTTGGCGCCGCGGAGGTCCGGCTCGACACCGAGATCACGCAGGAGCTCAAGCTCGAGGGCCTCGCGCGTGACATCGTGCGACTGGTCAACGAGCGGCGGAAGAAGCTCGGCTTCAACGTCGAAGACCGCATCGAGGCGCGGTACGAGGCCGACGGCCTGCCGCTGCGAGCATTCGCGCGTCACGCGGAGTACATCAAGACCGAGACGCTGTCGACGTCGCTCGTACCGGGGCGCGAAGATGGCTTCGACGGAGAGATGCACACCATCGAAGGGGAACAGGTTTGGATCGGACTCAAACGCGCGTAGCCCTCGGCCGGTCGCTCTTCGTCGTCGTGGCTCTGGCCGTGTTCGCGCTGGACCGGCTGACCAAGACCATCGTCGGCGCGCAGGTGCCGTTCGGCACCGAGGTGCCGGTGATCGACCACGTCGTCGGCATCACCAACGTCCACAACTCCGGCGCCGCTTTCGGCACCGCGCCGGCGCTCGCGGGCGTGTTCCTGCTTGCCTCGGTCGCGGTCTCGATCGGGCTCGCGATCTACGTGTTTCGCAACCACGAGAGCCAGTTCATGTACACCGTGCTCGGGCTGGTCATGGGCGGCACGGTCGGCAACGGCTACGAGCGGCTGGTCAACGGCACGGTGACCGACTGGATCAATTTCCACTTCTGGCCGGTCTTCAACGTCGCCGACTCGGCGCTGTCGATCGGCGTCGCCCTGCTGATCGCGGCCTACGTCCTACGAAGACCCACCAGCTGACGGCCACCGGGCCGTCGCCGCGGCTCGACCGCTTCCTGGCGGACCACGCGCCCGACCTCAGCCGCGCCGCGGCCGCCCGGCTGATCAAGGGCCACCTCGTCCGGGTCAACGGCACGCCCGCCAAGCCGTCCGACCGGGTGGCGGTGGGGGATCGGGTCGAGTTCGAGATCCCCGAGGCATACGAGACGGCGGCCGAGCCCGAAGCCATTCCGCTCGAGGTGGTCTACGAGGACGCCGATATCGTCGTGATCGACAAGCCGGCCGGGATGGTCGTGCATCCGGCCCCCGGGCATCGTTCGGGCACGCTGGTCCACGCCCTGCTGGGGCGGGGCGGAGCGTGGTCGGCCGCCGGAGGAGCCGCGCGGCCCGGCATCGTCCATCGGCTCGACAAAGGGACGTCGGGCCTGCTGGTCGTGGCGCGCAACGACGCCGCGCACCGCGCCCTGGCCGCGCAGCTCCTCGACCGCACGATGAGCCGCACCTACCTCGCCATCGTCCGCGGCCGCGTGAGAGCCGACGCCGAAGCGATCGAAGGGCCCATCGGCCGCCATCCCGCCGAACGGAAGCGCATGGCTGTGGTCGCCGGCGGCCGCTTCGCGCGGACGAGGTACGCGGTCGTCGAGCGGAAGCGAACCCATACCCTTTTGCGCTGTGAGCTCGACACCGGCCGCACGCACCAGATCCGCGTCCACCTTTCCGCGCTCGGTCACCCCGTGGCCGGCGATGGCGAGTACGGAGGCCGTGACGAGGGCGCGGGCCGCCCGATGCTTCACGCGTGGCGGCTCGAGCTGCGGCATCCGCGGACGCGCGAGCCGATGAGCTTCGAGGCCGCGCCGCCGCCCGACTTCGACGCTTTCTGGAAGGCCGCGGATTGACGCGCGGGCTGCTGGTCGTGATCTCGGGCCCGTCCGGCGTCGGGAAGGACACGGTCATCCGCCGCCTGCTGGAGCTCGACCCGAACCTCGTCTACTCGGTCTCCGGGACGACGCGCCCGCCGCGGCCGGGCGAGAAGCCGGACCAGAACTACACGTTCCTCACCCGCGAGAGGTTTCGGCAGCTCGTCCAGGAAGGGGCGTTCCTCGAGCACGCCAGCTACAACGGCAACCTCTACGGCACGTTCCGCGAGCGCGTGGAAAGCGCGCGCGACGCGGGGCGCGATGTCGTCCTGAAGATCGACGTGCAGGGAGCCGGGCAGGTGCGCAGCCAGGCTCCGGACGCGGTCTCGGTGTTCGTGGTCGCGCCGTCGGCGGCGGAGCTCGAGCGGCGGCGGGTCGAGCGCGGCAGCGAGTCTGCGAAAGATCTCGAATCGCGCCGCGAGATCGCGGCGCGCGAGATGACGCAGGCGTCGCACTACGACCACGTGGTCACCAACGACGACGTCGAGCGGGCGGCGCGGGAGATCGACGACGTGATCGCCCGGGCGCGCGCGCGGCAAACTTAGCGCCACACACCGATGCCGCTGGATCCAACTCCCGTTCCGGACGAGCTCCGCGGGCTGCGCGTCGCGCTCCTCGTCAGCGGAGGCATCGCCGCCTACAAGATCGTCGACCTCGCTTCCGCTCTGACCCAGGCCGGCTGCGAGGTGCGCGTGGCGATGACGCCGTCGGCGACGCGGTTCGTCGGCGCGGCGACGTTCCAGGGCGTGACCGGTCACCCGCCGCTCACCGGGATGTGGGCCGGCGGTCCATCCGAGCCGGAGCCACACGTCCAGCTCGGCGACTGGGCGCAGCTGATCCTCGTCGCCCCGGCGACGGCCAACGTCATCGGGCGCGTCGCGTCCGGCCGCTCGGACGATATCGTCACGGCGACGCTCCTCGCGGCGCGCTCGCCGGTCGTGGTCGCGCCGGCGATGAACGACGCCATGTGGTCGAAGCCCGCCGTGCAGGAGAACGTCGCCACGCTGCGGCGCCGCCAGGTGACCATCGTCGAGCCCGAAGCGGGTCACCTGGCGAGCGGCCACGTCGGCACCGGCCGGGGCCTGAGCGTCTGCCGGCAGATCATCGAGCA